>JBQCCO010000001.1:0-11501 GCA_051962155.1 Leifsonia sp.
CAGTACTTCTGATAGAGCAGCGTCGCACCCGAGGAGAGCAGGACGCGGGCCGCCTCGATCGAGGCGGCCACCGCTTCGTCCACGGGCGCGGTCCGCACCTTGAGGGCGACGACCGCGGCGGCGGATCCCTCGGCGGGGAACAGGTCCCTGCGGGCGGAATCACTCGGCGTGCCGAGCACCACGCTGGCCGGGATGCCCGCTTCCACGACGCGGCCTGCCAGGTCGCACGCTCCGGTGACGTCGTCCGCGACGACGCCGAGCCGCATCATGAGACGCCGACCTCGGTCGTGTCGCTCTCCGTGCCGGCCTCCATCGTGTCGCTCTCCGTGCCGTCGAGGTGGCGCCCCACGCCCTCGCGAGCGCGCTGCCGGCGACGTGTCGTGTCGACAGGATGCGCGCCGGACCCGCCCGCGATGACGACCGTTGCGCCCGCGTCGCGGAGGGCCTGAAGGTCGTCCGGATCGGCGCCGGCATCGGTGACGATCACATCCACGAGGTCGAGGCCGCCCACCCGGATCGGGGCCCGCGCGCCGAGCTTGGAGTGGTCGACCAGCAGCACGGTGGTGCGCGCGGCGTGCGCGAGCTCCTGCTTGAGCTCGGCGTCGAGGGCGTTGGCGCAGAGGATGCCGCGGCTGTCGACCGCCGTCGCGGAGAGGACGGCGACGTCGACCGAGTAGTCGGCGATCGTGCGGCGGGCGGCGGCGCCGGCGAAGCTGCGCGTCTCGCTCTGGTAGACGCCGCCGACGGCGACCAGCTCCACGTCGGCCCGCTCGATGGCCGCTTGGATGACCGGAAGGGAGTGGCTGAGGATGGTCGTGCCCGACCGCAGCATCCCGGCGAGGGGTGCGACCGACGTGCCGGCGTCGAGCGCGACGGTCGCGGCGCCGTCGAGGAGGTCGAGACAGGCCTCGGCGATCGCGTGCTTCTCGCCGCTTCCCGTCACCGCGCGCTCATCGAACGGCCGGCCGTGGCCGAGGTTGGGCAGGCTGGCGCCGCCGACGACCCGGCGGGCGAGTCCGTCGCTCTCGAGCTGGCGCAGGTCGCGGCGGATCGTCATCTCGGACACGCCGAGCTCTTCGGCCACGCGCGACGACGAGACGTAGCCCTCCACCGAGAGGCGGCGGAGGAGTTCGTCGCGGCGGGCGGGAGCGTCGGTGTAGCGCACCCGTCCATCCAAGCGGCTGCTCGCACCGCTTGTCAATAATCGGACAAATCTTGACGTGAATGTTCGGAAGTGAACAGAATGGAGCAGTGACCTCCTCTCCTCTCGCCGCCCTCGGCGTGGATGTCGGCACCACCAACACCAAGGTGGTGCTGGTGGTGCTCGGCGACGACGGCGTTCGGGAGGAGCGCATCGTCACCGTGGCCACAGCGGACACCGGAGCCGGATTGCAGGCCGTCGTGCTCGGGGCGATCCGGGAGATCGCAGCCGACAGTCCGTACCCGATCGCGGCGCTGGGCGTCGCCTCCATGGGCGAGACGGGATGCCTCACAGCCGCGGACGGCTCTCCGCGCGGCGACCTTCTCCGCTGGTCCGAGGGCGATCCGGCGACCGCCGATCGGCTGGTCGCGGCGGCGGGTGCTTCGGAGCTCTATGCCGCGACCGGCGTGCCCGCCCCGGCGAAGTCGCCGCTGACCCACTGGCTCCGGCTCGCCGACGACGGCGATGGCCGGATCGCCGACGCGCGCTGGCTCGGCGCCGACGGGCTGGTGATCGCGGCGCTGACCGGAGAGCCGGTCACCGATCACACCCTTGCCGCCCGCACGATGGCGTACCGGCTTCCCGCACCCGGTGACGAGCTGGCCGCCGAGTTCGACGCCGAGGTGCTGGGCCTCGCCGGTCTCACCCCGGAGCGGTTCCCGCGCGTCGCACTTCCGGGCGAGATCGCGGGGAGGCTCACCGCGCATGCCGCGGCAGCGCTCGGCCTCCCGGCCGGCCTGCCCGTTATCGCTGCAGGGCACGACCACGCGGTGGGCGCCTGGGCGGCGGGGATCCGCGAACCGGGGCAGGTGGCCGACTCGGTCGGCACGGCGGAGGCGTTGCTCCGGGTCGCCGAGGGTGTGTCCCGCGAGGAGGCGTTGCACCAGGGGATGAGCCTCGCGCGCACGGTCGACGGCCGGTACGAGACGGTGCTGGCCGGCAACCCCACGGCGGGCGCGCTCGTCGAATGGGCGTTCGCCGAACTGCTCCCCGGAGTGGATCGGCGCGAGACGCTTCAGCGTGCGGCGGGGCTCGTGGACGACCCGATCGGCACGGTGCTGCTGCCGTACCTCCGCGGCCGGCAGTCGCCGCAGCCCGATACGGCCGCGACGCTGCGCCTCGTCGACCTCGCGGGAGGCGAACTCGCCTCGCTCACGGCCATCCCGAGCGCGGCAGCCGGCACGTCCAGCACATCCGGCGCATCCCGCACCTCGCTCGCCGACCCCGCGGCGACCCTCACCGCCGTCCTCGCCGGTCTCGCGCTGCAACTCGCCTGGATGGATGCGGCCCAGACGCGGCTCGCCGGTCCCCGGCATGCAGAACTCGTCCTCCTCGGCGGACCCGGTGCCGCGAACGGCGCCTGGTGGCGGCTCAAGCAGCGCGTCGTCCCCGGCGCGCTCAGCCGGGTGGATGCCGCCGAGCCGGTTGCGACCGGCGCCGCCATGCTGGCCGCCCACCGGGTGGCCGGCCTCACGACCACACTGCCGCTGCGCAGTGCCGACAGCGCCGCCTCCGCGGGCGATCCGGCCCTGCTGGACGCCTTCGTCCGTGCGGCGACCCTCCACGACAAGGAACCTCAACCCCGATGACCGACCCCGTCACCCGGCCCCCGCTCGACCTCGACGCCATCGCCCGCCCGACCGGCGGCCTCGCGATGGTCGCCATGGACCAGCGGGAGAGCCTCCGCCACATGTTCGACCTGGCCGGCGCCGGGCGCCCCGCCGACGACGTGCTGATCCGGTTCAAGCTGGACGTCGCCGAGGCCCTGGGCCCGCTCGCGTCCGGCTTCCTGATCGACCGGCACTACGGCTTCGAGGCCGTCCGTGACATCCTCCCGGATCGCACCGGCCTCATCCTCGCCGCGGACGAGCTGACCCAGGAGGACGGAGGTCCCGTGGAGGAGACCGCGCTCGACGACGTCGTGCTCACCCAGACCGACCTGGCCGGCGTCGTGGCGCTGAAGCTGCTCGTGATCTGGCGGCGCGACGCCGAGCGCGAACAGCGCGTCCGGCTCGTCGAGCGATTCGTCGCGGAGTGCCGGGCCCGCGGTGTGCTCTCCGTGCTCGAGCCCGTGGTGCGGGCCACGCCGGAAGAGCTGGATGCGGGCAGCTGGGACCTGGATGCGGCCATCCGTGAGGCGGCCGCCGAGCTGTCTCCGTCGGGCCAGAGCCTGTACAAGGTGCAGGTGCCACTGTCGGGCACCGGCGATGCGAGGGAGCAGCAGGTGGAGAGCGAGCGGCTGAACGACTCCATCACCGGTCCCTGGGTGGTGCTGTCGCAGGGCGTCGACCGTGCGGCGTTCCTTCCTGCCGTCGAGGCGGCATGCCGGGCCGGCGCGAGCGGCTTCCTCGCCGGCCGTGCGCTCTGGAGCGACGTCGTCGCGCGCGGCGACGTGCCGTCCGCGCTGCGCGAGCTGTCGGTCCCGCGGCTCGAGGCGCTGATCGAGGTCGTCGACCGTGAGGCCCGGCCGTGGCGGGAGGCGCGATGACCGCCGGGCTGCTGCACACCGTCCCCGCGCTCGCGGCGACCTTCGACACGCTCGTCGGGGACGCCATCCCGGGCGCGCGCCGCATCCACCTCGTGGACGCGTGGATGCTCGAGACCGCCATCGCCGAGGGCGTCACGCCCGCGGTCCATGAGCGCGTCGCCTCCCACCTGCGCCACCTCGCCGACTCGGGAGCCGACGCCATCCTGGTCACGTGCTCCTCGATCGGGGAGGCGGCCGAGGACGCGGCCGACGCCCTCCCCATCCCCGTCATCCGCGTGGATGCCGCCATGGCCGCCGAAGCCGTCTAACGCCTGGCATCCATCCCACCCGCCGCCTAAGCCGAGCTGGGGGGCGGGCGGATCGCGGTGCTGGCGACGAACACCGCGACGCTCGGACCCACGACGCGGCTGATCGAGCGCGAGGCGGCCGCCCGGGGCGTCCGGGCGACGGTGACCGCAACCGTCGTCGGGGGTGCCGCCGCCACCCGCGCGGCGGGCGACCAGGCCGGCCACGACCGCCTCATCGCGCAGGCCGTCCGTGCGGCCGCGAGTCCCGTCGGGGGCGCGGAACCGGCGCGCGTCATCGTCCTTGCTCAGGCGTCGATGGCCGCCGCGGCGCAGGCCGCAGGCGTCGACGTGCCCGTACTCACCTCCCCGGCCGGCGGCGTCGCCCGGCTGGCCGAGGCATCGACCCCGTCGGACCCGGGATCGCCGGACGCCAGCGCGAACCGCCCGGCGCCTCCCGGGTCCGGCGGACCCTCTCCCGATGAGCCGACCGGAGCCCGCGCATGACGCGCGTCGAGCTCCTGGCCTACGCCGATCGCCTGGGCGGCGACCTGCGGCGGCTTCGTTCTCTGCTCGACGGCCCGCTGCGCGACTTCGGCGGGGTGCACATCCTGCCGTTCTTCGTGCCCTTCGACGGCGCGGACGCCGGATTCGACCCGATCGACCACGGCACCGTCGACCCGCGTCTCGGCACCTGGGAGGACGTCCGCGCGATCGCGGCCCGCCACGAGGTCACGGCCGATCTGATCGTCAACCACGTGTCGAGCGAGTCGGCGGAGTTCGTGGATTGGCTGGCGCACGGCGAGCGGTCCGCGCACGACGGCATGTTCCTCACCTTCGACACGGTCTTCCCGGACGGCGCCTCCGAGGCCGACATCACCGCCTTCTACCGCCCGCGGCCCGGCCTCCCGTTCACCGCCTATCGCATGGCGGACGGCCGTCGCCGCCTGGTCTGGACGACGTTCCTCCCCAGCCAGGTCGATCTCGACGTGGCGAACGACCGGGCGCGCGCCTACCTCCGTCGCATCCTCGCCACCCTCCACGCCGGCGGGATCTCCACCGTGCGGCTGGATGCGGTCGGGTACGCGGTCAAGACGCCGGGCACCGACAGCTTCATGACGTCCGAGACGCTCGGGTTCGTCCGCGAGATCGTCGCGCTCGCCCGCGCGGAAGGCCTCCGCGTGCTGGTCGAGGTGCACGCCCACTACACGCAGCAGCTCGCGATCGCCCCGCTCGTCGACGACGTCTACGACTTCGCCCTCGCCCCGCTCCTGCTCCACAGTCTCGGCACCGGGACCTCCGACCGCCTGCTGGAGTGGCTCCGCATCCGGCCGCGGAACGCCATCACCGTGCTCGACACCCACGACGGCATCGGCATCGTCGACGCCGGTCCCGCAGGCGAGCTCCCCGGCCTGATCGACGAGGCCGAGATGGCGGCGATCTTCGAGCGGGCCGCCGTCGCGACCGGCGGGCACTCCACGATCGCGTCCGTCATCCCGGCGTGGATGAGCCTCCCGCACCAGATCAACGCCACCTTCTTCTCCGCCCTCGGCGCGGATGCGAACCGCTACCTGCTCGCCCGCGCGGTGCAACTGTGGCTCCCCGGCCGCCCGCAGCTCTACTACGTCGGACTGCTCGGGGGACTGGATGATGTGGCCCTGTTCCAGCGCACCGGCCAGGGCCGCGACGTCAACCGCCACGTGTACACGCCGGACGAGGTGGAGGCCGCACTCGCCACCGAGGTGACCCGCGCGCAACTAGCGCTCGTCCGGTTGCGCTCGAGGCATCCCGCGTTCGGCGGCGAGTTCGGCTACCGTGTGGAGGCAGACGGCACCCTCGAACTCGAGTGGGTGCTCGGCGACGAGCGCGCCACCCTCCAGGTCCGGTTCGGCCCCGAACCCGGATTCCGCATCCGCACCACGGGTGCGGGCGGCCCGCTCACCGCCGACTCCGTGGCAGCGCTCGCCGCCCGGTGACCCACCCGCCCGCAACTCGCCAGCCCCTCACTCCCCCCACACCGAGGACCATGCAGACCATCCAGGACATCACCGTCACGCGCCACGCCACCGAGGTGGTGCTCGCCGCTCCCGCCTACACGCTGGGCGTCGCCCTCGCCCGGCCGCGCGCCACCATCGCCGGCCCGGACGGCGAGCTGTGGAGCGACCTCTCGCTCCTCGCGAGCGTGGACCGCGTCGGCGTGCCCGACGAGTCCTCCGGGCCGACGGCCGTGACCGTCGAGGAGCGCGCGGACGGGGCCGTCGAGGTCACCGTGCTGATGGACTCCAGCGCCTGGGCGACCAAGGCCGTCGTGCTGCACTGCACTCCCGGCGAGGTGCGCGCCCGGATCGAGGTGACGACCGAGGAGGACGATGCCCGGATCGCGGACCTCACGATCTTCGGCGGTCAGGCGGTCCTGCCCACCGGTGCGTCCGGGACGTTCCGCTCGGGCATCCGCTTCCCGTCGGTGTTCGTGCCGACCCCGACCGAGCCCATCCAGGTGGTCCGGCCCTCCAATACGCAGGCGCAGCTCGGCGTCGTCGGCGACGCCGAGCCCGGCCGCCTCCACGGGATCTTCTCGCCGCCGCCGCTGCTCTTCGCGCTGGGCCGCCCGTTCATCTCGAACAGCGCTGCCCACGGGCCGACCGACATGCCGGTCGGCGACTGGCTCGGCGTCTCCGTCGTCGCGCCCGTCGCCCAGCTCGGCTTCACCACGTTCCGCTACGACGCGATCGACGGCGGCTTCCTGTTCCGGCTCACATACGAGGGGCACACGCGCGTGCAGGCGGGCGGATGGGTGTCCCCCGACTTCGTGCTGCGGCCGGCCGGCGCCCCGCTCAGCGCCATCCGCGACTACCGCGACGACCTCGCGGCGCGCGGCTGGGCGGCGCCTGCTCCGGAGGGCGCGGACTGGTGGCACGAGCCGATCTTCTGCGGCTGGGGCGCGCAGTGCGCCCTCGCCGTGCGGATGAGCCACGAGGGCGAGGCGCTGGCGACGGACAATCCGGAGGGGTTCGTCCTCCCCACGGGCGCCGCCTTCGCCCCGGACCTGGCGCGGCAGTACCTGTACGACCGGTGGCTGCGCCGGCTGGCCGAGCGCGACATCCACCCGGGCACCATCGTCATCGACGACCGCTGGCAGGCGGACTACGGCACGAATGCGGTCGACACCGAGAAGTGGCCCGACCTGCGCGGGTGGATCGACGAGCGCCACGCCGCCGGTCAGCGCGTCCTGCTCTGGTTCAAGGCCTGGGACCCGGCCGGGCTGCCGCCGGAGCTCACCGTCCGCGACCCCTTCGGCCGCCCGGTCGCCGTCGACCCCTCCAACCCCGCCTACCTGGAGGCGCTCGCCGGACAGGTGACGCGGATGCTGTCGCCGGACGGCCTCGACGCCGACGGCTTCAAGGTCGACTTCACGCAGCGGGCGCCCTCCGGCGTCATGCTGCGGACGCACGCCGACGGTGTCTGGGGAGTGGCCGGGCTGTACGCGATCGTCAAGACGATCCACGACGCCGCTCGCGCGATCAAGCCGGACGCCCTCGTCGTGACGCACACCGTGCATCCCTCGTTCTCGGACGTCACCGGCATGGTGCGCCTCAACGACGTGCTCGAGGACTCGGTGCACGGCGACCCGGTTCCCGTCGGCGACCAGCTCCGGTACCGCCACGACATCGCCGCCGCCTCCCTCCCGGGACACCCGATCGACACGGACCAGTGGCCGATGCCGAACCGGGAGGAGTGGCTCGCCTACGCGCGCCTCCAGCCCGAGCTCGGTGTGCCGGCGCTCTACTACGTCGAATCGATCGACAACAGCCGCGAGACCGTCACCGATGCGGACCTCGACGAGATCGCCGCGCTGTGGCGCGGCTACCGTGCGGCCCGCGGCGAACGCGCCGCGAAGGAGCCGACCGCCGTATGAGCGCGTTCACGCAGGTGGCGCCGGGGGTCCACCGGTTCGTGGACACCTGCAACGTGTACGTGGTGACCGCGGAGGGCGCGGCCGGCGCTGCGGGCGCGGCGGGGGCCCCGGCCGGCGCCATCGCGATCGACTTCGGCTCGGGCGACGTACTGGACCACCTCGGCGAGCTCGGCCTCGAGACGCTCGACGCCATCCTGATGACCCACCACCACAGGGACCAGGGTCAGGGCCTTCCGCGCGCGATCGCCGCCGGCATCCCGGTCTTCGTGCCTCCCGTTGAGCAGGACCTGTTCGCCCGGGTCGACGAGATGTGGTCCGCGCGGGCCCTCTACAACGACTACAACCTCCGGCAGGACCGGTTCTCGCTGCTCGACCCCATACCCATCGCCGGCACGGTGCCCGAGTACCGCTCGGCCGTCTTCGGTGGCATCGATGTGAAGACGATCCCGACGCCCGGCCACACGATGGGTTCGGTCACCTACCTCGTCGAGCGAGGTGCCGGGGAGCAGCCCACACGGGTCGCCTTCACCGGCGACCTCATCTACGCGCCCGGCAAGGTGTGGTCCCTCGCGGCGACTCAGTGGTCGTACACCGAGAACGAGGGCCCGGCGATGAACGTGCTCTCCTGCATGCTCCTGCAGGAGGAGGAGCCGACCATCCTGCTGCCCTCGCACGGCGAGCCGATGCCCGACGCGATCGACGCCCTCGAGCAGCTCGCCGGCCGGATGAGCGGATACGTCGACTCGCGCCGCACCAACCCGTGGGACCTCCGCGACTGGCTGGAGCGTCCGTTCGTCCGCCTCACCGACCACCTGCTGCTGAACCGCACCGCCAACTCCTGCGTCTACGTCCTGCTGAGCGACTCCGGCGCCGCACTGTTCATCGACTACGGCTACGACATGTCCACCGGCTGGCCCGCCGGGACGGATCGCGCCGCGCGCCGGCCGTGGCTCGCCTCCCTCCCTGCTCTGAAGCGCGACTTCGGGGTCACCTCCGTGGAGGTCGTGCTGGGCACGCACTATCACGACGACCACATCGCCGGCTTCAACCTGCTGCGCGACGTCGAGGGCACGGAGGTCTGGCTGCCCGAGAACGTGGCCCCGATCATGGCCGACCCGATGCGGATGGACCTGCCCTGCCAGTGGTTCGAGCCCATCCCTGCGGATCGCGTGCTCGGTCTCGGTGAGACCGTCCGCTGGCGCGAGTACGAGATCGTCACCCACGAGCTGCCGGGCCACACGCTCTATGCGGCCGCATTCGAGTTCGAGGTCGACGGCGTGCGGGTGCTGGCGACGGGCGACCAGCAGACCGCGGAGGGCCGCCTCGGGGTGCAGCGCGAGATCCTCAACTATCAGTACCGCAACCGGTTCCGCCGCGACGACTTCATCCAGAGCGCAGCGCTGTACCGGCGGGTCGCCCCCGGTCTCATGATCACCGGCCACTGGCAGGGCCGCGAAGTGGACGAGGACTACCTGCAACTGCTCACCGAGCAGGGCGACGAGCTGGCCGCCATCCACGACGGACTGCTGCCGGACGACGGGATGCAGCCCCCGGCCGACGGCAACCTCGTGCTGGTGGAGCCGTTCTACCAGCGCGTGGCCGCCGGCGCCCGGCTGGAGTACGAGGTCGTCGTGGTGAACCCGTACGACGACGCGCGCGAGGTCGTGGCGCGGCTGTTCACGCCGGAGGGGTGGAGCGACCCGTCGCCCGCATCCGTCATCGCCGGCGCGGGGGAGACCGTGCGGCTGCGGTTCGCGGTGCGCGCGGGCGATGCGCCGCAGAAGCGGCAGCGGCTCGCGGCCGACGTCACCGTCGGCGCCGTGCGGTACGGGCAGGCGGGGGACGCGGTGGCGGACGTCGTCGCGGCCCTCGACAGCGGGGAGACGCTCGGTTAGCCTTCGGGCGTGGACCGCATCCCGCTGCATCGCGAATGGCACGGCGACCCGGACTCTCCGCGCCCGCCGCTGCTGCTCATCCACGGCGGCGGCTCGACCATCCAGAGCAACTGGGGGCTGCTGCTGCCGCGCGTCGGGCCGACCCGGTCGGTGCTCGCGGTCGAGCTGCAGGGGCACGGACGCACGACCCCCGGCGATCGCCCGGCGAGCTTCGAGGGCTCGGCCGACGACGTCGCCGCCGTGCTGGCCGAGCTGCGGCTCGGACCCGTGGACGTGCTCGGCTTCAGCAACGGCGGCCAGGTGGCGCTGCAGCTCGCCGGCCGGCACCCGTCGGCGGTGCGCAGGCTCATCGCCGCGTCGGCGCCCGTGCGCCGGTCGGGCATGATCGACGGCTTCTGGGAGGGCCTGGAGGCGGGGACGTTCGACGACCTGCCCGAGCCGTACCGGGCCGCCGACCTCGCGGTCAGCCGCGACCCGGAGCACGCCAGGCGGATGTTCGAGCTCGACCGGGAGCTGATGCTCGGCTTCCAGGACTTCCCCGACGAGCTGCTGGCGTCCGTCCACGCGCCGACCCTCGTCGTCGGGGCCGACCACGACGTGGTCCGCCCGGAGCACTTCGTCGAGCTGGCCGGTCTGCTGCCCGACGCCCGCCTTCTCATCGTCCCGGGCATCCACGGCGACTACCTCGGCGAGCTCCTGGCCGCCGCCGGCGACCCCGCCCCGCTCGCCCGCACCCTCCCCCACCTCCTCGCCTTCCTCGACGCCCCCTGAGTCTTCGCGTACTCGACGGTGGGTGGGGTCAGGCTGCGAGGAGGGCGTCCACCTGGGTGAGGGCCTGGATCATGCCCTCCTCCTGGCCCATGGTGAGGAGCTCGTCCATCTGTGCGGCGCTGGCGAACTGGGAGAGGATGGTCATGCGGGTGCGGCCGTCGCGCTCCTCGAACGTGGCCGTCATGCGTCCGGGCTCGCCGGGGGCCGGTGCGCCGCCCTCCTCGGCGAAGCCGTCGTCGACCACGATCCGGTCGGTCGGCTCGATCTCGACGATCCGCCACCAGCCCCACGCCTTCCCGCCCTCGGGCAGGGTCATGTAGTAGGTCGCGCGTCCACCCGGCTCGAACTCGAACACCTCGAACGTCGCCGGGTACCCGGGCGGGCCCCACCAGCGCTCCAGCTGCCGCGGGTCGGACCACAGCTGCCAGATCCGCTCGCGCGGCGCGTCGTACTCGGTGACGATCGTGAGCGTCAGCGCGTCCGTGTCCTTTGTCGACTCGATGAAGGTCATCGGCCCGTCCTTCCTTCGGTGTCCATGTCGGTGCTCTCTGCGGCGAGGATGCCGTCGATCGCCAGGTCGCGGTGCCGCCAGATCTCCTCGAAGCGGTCGAGCAGCTGCGCCGCCCGCCGGATCGTCTCCGGGTCGCCGCTGACCACGCGCTCGCGTCCGTGGGCGGTCTTCCGCACGAGGCCGGCCCGCTCGAGCACGGCGACGTGCTTCTGCACGGCGGCGAAGCTCATCTCGTACCGGCTGGCGAGCTCGCTCACCGAGTGCTCGCCGCGCAGCGACCGCGCGACGATGTCCCGCCGCGTCGCATCCGCCAGCGCGTGGAAGATGCGATCCACCTCGGCATCCGAAAGCTCATGTACAACCATTTGGTTGTACGTTACCGCGCCGAGCGGAGCTGGCGCAATGCTGCACTGCGCCGAGTGGTGACATGACGTG
>JBQCCO010000002.1:0-2712 GCA_051962155.1 Leifsonia sp.
CCGTCGACGGCGGTCGCTCGGTCGAGACCTCGATGGGGATGACACCGCTCGAGGGGCTCGTGATGGGCACGCGCTCCGGCGACCTCGACCCGGCGGTGCTCATCCACCTCGCCCGGCGCGCCCAGCTCTCGACCGACGACCTGGACGAACTGCTCAACCGGCGCAGCGGGCTCCTCGGTCTCTCCGGGCGGAGCGACATGCGGGATGTGCGCCAGGCGGCAAACGCGGGAGACGAGCCCGCGCAATTGGCGCTGGAGGTCACCGTCCATCGCCTCAAGCACTACCTCGGGGCGTACGTCGCCCTCCTCGGCGGCCTCGATGTGCTGACCTTCACGGCCGGGATCGGCGAGAACGACACCGCGTTGCGCGCCGACGTGCTCTCCGGGCTGGAGGTGCTCGGCGTCCGTCTCGATCCCGAGCGGAACGCGAGCACGTCACGGGAGGCGCGGGTCATCTCCACGGACGACTCGCCCGTCACCGTCCTGGTGGTGCCGACGAACGAGGAACTGGAGATCGCCCGGCAGTCGGTGCAGGCTGTGCGTGAGACCACCGGGGGCTGACAGGAGCAGAGGCCATGCGGCGAGGGCGCGGCGAGGGCGGGCGGCAGCGGATGTCGCCGACCTCCCGCGCGCGGTGCGTTCGCATGGCGGTGATGGCGATCGCGGTGGCACTCCTCGCCTCGGCCTGCACGTCGGACTTCGGCGGGAGCGCCCGTTTCCTCTTCGGCCGGTCGGGAGACGGGATCGCTCAGCCCGTCAGCATCCAGGTCACAGGACTCGAACCGAACGAACCGGTCGTCCTCAGGGCGCAGGCGCACATCGGCTCGGGATCGTGGTCCTCCCGAGCCGTGTACATGGTGCCGCCGGACGGCCGTATCCAGCTGTCGACGCAGGAGCCGGTGGCGGCGCCGTACCCCCGTCCCGACCCGGCGGGCCTGCTCTGGAGCATGACCGGTCCGTCGCTCAGTCAGCAGCAACTGGAGGCGGAGTGGGCCTTCGGCAGTCTGGACGTCGGATTCACCGCGGAGCAGGGCGGGCGGCTGGGCGCCTCCACCGTGCTGCACCGTCCGCCGCTGGCGACCGGGACGCGCGACCGCGACGTGCTCGGGAGCGATCTGGCAGCGACGGGTGACCCGGACGCGTCCGGCTTCGCGCCGACCGCCCGGGTCGGGGCGCTGGTGTCCGCCTTGCCGACGCCGGTCGACCTGCGGCCCGGTGTCATCCTGATCGACGGCGACGAGGGCGGGGCCTCGGGAGCATTCGCCGCACACATGATCGCGTCCGCCGGTTTCCCCGTGTTCGTGCTGCCCGCCTTCGTCCCGGCGGGACAGATCCCGGGCTCGGCCGCGCTCTCCGTCGAGACGTTCGATGCGGCCCTCGCGTGGTTCTCCTCCCTGGCGATCGTGGATGAGGACCGCATCTTCGTCTACGGGACCGGTGCGGCCTCCGCCCTCGCCCTGTGGTTCGCGGCGAACGAGCCGTCCCGCATCCACGGCGCCATCGCCGCCGACGGCGCCACCGCGCTGCAGTGCACGTCTGCGGCGGGGAGCCCGTTGCTCATCCAGCACGGGCTCCCGCTGCCCTGCGCCAATCCGGACCGCACCATCGCCGGGACGGACATCCTGCCGCTGGTGCGCATCCCCGGTCCGCTCGTGCTCGCCTGCGGCACCGGCGACCGGCTGCTGCCGACGGCGTGCGCCTGGACGCGTGCCGGACAGCGGGCGCGCGGGAACCAGGAAGGCGACACCTTCCTCTATGCGCAGGGAGCGGGCCATGACATCACGACGCCTCCGCTGCTGCCGATCGGTCTCAGCGACCTGCCGCCGCTGACGGCCCAGGCGACCGAAGCGGCGCGTGCCCAGTTCTGGTCGGTCGTCGTCGACAAGCTCAACGGGGCGATGCGCCCGTGAGACGGGTGGCGGCGGCGGTGGTGCTCGTACTCGCGGCGCTGGCCGGCGTGACAGGATGCTCGGGATCCGCGGCGGGCGGGCCGCGCATCGAAGCGAGCGACGAGCCGAGCGAAGTGTGGCAGCCGGTTCACCTCCGCCTGGTCGCCCTCCCGCCCGGCGAACGGGTGACCGTGCAGGCGCACGTCGCGTCCGTGGTGCTGGGCGGGCCGTCGTGGAGCTCGGAGGCGGTCTACGCCATCCCCTCGTCCGGCATCGTCGACCTCGATGACGACGTCCCGCTGGAGGCGCCATTCACGGGAGCGGACGGGATGGGCCTGTTCTGGTCGCTGCGCAGCGACAACGGGGATCCGGCGACGTCGCAGGAGCAGTGGGCCGGGTCGACGCTGACCTTCGAGCTCGACGCCCTCGTCGACGGACGGCGGATCGCGGTGCGGCGGCTGCATCGCGTGGGCCTGTCGTCGGTGGCGCCCTCGCGCGCCGTCTTCGACGACGGCATCACCGGGGACTACTTCGCGCCGGCCCGCGGGGTCCGCGCCCCCGGTCCGGCCGTCCTGGTCTTCGACGGGACAGAGCCGGACGTGCAGACGGGCATCCTGGCCGCCGCGACGCTCTCGGCGATGGGGTACCCGGCCCTCGCCCTGTCGACCTATGGATCGGCGGGGCAGCTGGAACCGGTTCGCACGCTCCCGGCCGAGCGGGTCGTGGGCCCGCGCGGCGGGGGGCGGGCGCCGCCCGGGGGGGGCCCGCCGCGCGGGGTGGGGTGGGGGCCCACCCCGGGGGCGCCGCAGGGGGGGTGGGGCGCC
>JBQCCO010000003.1:0-19054 GCA_051962155.1 Leifsonia sp.
AAAGGGGAAACGACACCCGCAAAAGCATAAGTTTGTGGGTTTGGGGGGGTTGGTGGGGGTCGCCCCCCCCCCCCCCCCCACCCTGGTGTCGCCAGCGGAAGTCCGCTCGACGAACTCCCGCGCCCTCTCGGCCGAGGTTCGCCTCGGCGGAGGGTCCCCCAGTGCGGTTCCCCGCTAGGATGATCGCGCCCCGTTGCCACGAGGCAAACCGAGGGATCACACGGGACGATGGAGCGGGGGACGCATGGCGGCGACACGTCGTGAGGTGGCGGAGGCGGCGGGCGTCTCGGTCCGGACGGTCTCCAATGTCGTCAACGGTTTCGACCATGTAGCGCCCGAGACCCGGGAGCGTGTGCTTCGCGTCATCCACGAGCTCGAGTACCAGCCCAGCGAGCTCGCGCGCAGCCTGAAGGTGGGCCGGTCGGGCCTGATCGGGCTGATGCTTCCGGAGCTCGACACCGCCTACTTCGCGGAGCTCACCCGTGCGTTCGTCGAGGGCGGCGCCGAGCGCGGGCTGACCGTCGTCGTCGACCAGACCGACGGCGACCGCGAGCGCGAACTCGCGCTGCTGCGTCGCACGGCCGGAGGCTCGCTCTTCGATGCGCTCGCCTTGAGCCCGCTCGCGCTCAGGGCGGAGGATCTGGAAGCGCTCGCCGCAGGGCCGCTGGTGTTCCTGGGCGAGGATGAGTTCCCGGGCTACGACAAGGTGATGATCGACAACTTCCAGGCCGCGCGGGAGGCGGTCGAGCACCTGCTCGCCCAGGGTCGCCGCCGCATCGCGGCCATCGGCGCCGAGCGGAGTCACCGCGCTGCGAGTTCGCAGCGGCTCGAGGGCTACCGTGCGGCGATCGCCGCCCACCCCGACCTCGGCCTCCCGGAGATCGTGGTGTACGTGAACGGCTTCCGGCGACCGGAGGGAGCGGCGGCGATGCGGAGGCTGCTCGACGGCGGTGAGCGGTTCGACGCCATTTTCTGCTTCTCGGACGCGCTGGCGCTCGGCGCACTGCGCACCCTCCACGAGGCGGGGGTCTCGGTGCCGGACGAGGTTGCGGTCGTCGGCTGGGACGACATCGAGGACGGCCGCTTCTCGACACCGTCGCTCACCACGGTGAGCCCGGACAAGCGCTGGCTGGCCGAGACGGCGCTCGATCGGATCGTGCGGAGGCTCGCGGGCGAGGACCTGGAGCCCGACGTCCTGGTCGGGCCGCATCGGCTCGTGGTGCGGGAGAGTGCGCCGGTGGCGCAGAGCATGGTGGGGTAACACTCCACCGGTGATTCCAGGAATTTTTGCATTGCATTTGCATCGAGGCAAAGCAAGACGCTAGCATCCTGATCGTGACGTTTGCATCGAGGGAAATCGAACAGGAGGGGGACGCTCCCGGCGCGCATGCCCTCCCGCGCGCGGAGTACCCGCGCCCCCAGTTCATGCGCGACCGCTGGCTCAACCTCAACGGCGTGTGGAGCTTCGGTTTCGGTGCAGGGGAGGCCGCGCAGACGGCGGACCTCGCGCAGCCTGCGAACCCCGCCACCGCGGCCACCGCCACCATGGCCCCCACGGCCTGGCGCCTCGACCGCGACATCCTTGTCCCCTTCGCGCCGGAGTCCGAGCGCTCCGGCATCGGCAGCACCGGCTTCCACCCGGCGGTCCGCTACCAGCGCACGGTCGAGGTGCCCGCCGACTGGGCCGGCGACCGCATCCTCCTCCATTTCGGCGCGGTCGACTTCGACACCACGGTGTGGGTGGACGACATCGAGGTCGGCCGTCACCGCGGCGGGTTCACCCCGTTCACGATGGACATCACGGACGCGGTCGGCACATCCGCGGCAGCTTCCGCCACCACCGCCACCCCCGCCTTCACCCTCTCCGTCCTGGCCGAGGACGACCACAGCACCATCCAGGCCCGCGGCAAGCAGTCCCGGCGGCCGGAGAACTACGAGGCCTTCTACACGCGCACAACCGGCATCTGGCAGACGGTCTGGCTGGAGCCCGTCGCCGCCGCGCACTTCGGCCGTCCCGTCATCCGTCCCGACCTCCCCTCGTCGTCGTTCGCCGTCGAGCTGGACGTCGTCTCCCCGGCCGCCGGGCTCACCGCGCGGGTCGACCTGCTCGACGCGGGCGGGCTCGTCGTCAGCGGGGAGGTGGAGGTGACGGCGCAGGTGAAGCCGGTGGTCGCCCTCGCGGTCCCGGCCGGCCGCCTCCGCACCTGGTCGCCCGAGGACCCGCACCTCTACCGCATGCGCTTTACCCTCCTGCGCGGGGAGACCGTGGTCGACGCTCTCGACAGCTACGCCGGCATGCGCTCGATCGCGATCGACGGGCGCCGCGTCCTCCTCAACGGCCGGCCGGTCTTCCAGCGCCTCGTCCTCGACCAGGGCTACTGGCCCGACACGCTGATGACCGCTCCGAGCGACGACGCCCTCGTGGCCGACATCGAGCTCGGGATGGCCGCCGGCTTCAACGGCGCGCGCCTCCACCAGAAGGTGTTCGAGGAACGCTACCTGTTCCACGCCGACCGGCTCGGTTACCTGGTCTGGGGCGAGTTCGCCGACTGGGGCGCGAAGGTGGGACCGGGAGGTCCGCAGGAGCCGACGATGTCGTTCGTCGCCGAGTGGGTGGAGGCGCTCACCCGCGACCTGTCGCATCCATCGATCGTCGGCTGGTGCCCGCTCAACGAGACCTACCAGCCGATCACCGACCGGCTGACCATCCTGGACGACGCCACCAAGGCGCTCTACGCCGTCACCAAGGCGATCGACCCCACCCGGCCCGTGATCGACGCGTCCGGATACTCGCACCGGGTGCCCGGCGCCGACATCTACGACTCGCACCTCTACGAACAGGACCCCGACGTCTTCGCTGCGCGGATGGGGGGCCTCGCAGACGGCCGGCCCTACGTCAACACGGCGCCCGACGGCACCGAGTGGTCGGTGCCGTACGCCGGGCAGCCCTACTTCTGCAGCGAGTTCGGCGGCATCTGGTGGTCGGACAGCGACCGCGCCGGCGACGACTCGTGGGGGTACGGCGAGGCGCCGCGCACCCGCGAGGAGTGGCTGGACCGGTTCCGCCGGCTGGTGGAAACGCTGCTCGACGACGCCGGCATGTTCGGCTACTGCTTCACCCAGCTCACGGACGTCTTCCAGGAGAAGAACGGTGTTCTCGACTTCCGGCGCGTGCCGAAGTTCGACCTCCGACTCCTGCGGGACATCCAGTCGCGGCCCGCGGCGTACGAGCTCGACGACGTCCCGCCCCTCGATCCCTGATCCGGGCGCGGGGTCCCGCAACACGAAAACCCCACCACCGACCCGTACCACCGACCTGCACCACCAGCACCTGACAACACAAGGCACCTCACAAAGGAGTGGACACCCATGCGCAACAAACTGATCCTCGCCGCAGCAGCCGTCTCGGCGGTCGCGCTGGCGCTCGCCGGCTGCTCGTCGGGAGGCGGCTCCAGCGACGGCAAGGTCACGCTGACCGTCGTCGGCTTCGAGGGCGGCGGCACCGAGCTCGCCGACATCCCGCAGATCAACGCCGACTTCCACAAGAAGTACCCGAACATCACGGTCGACTACAAGTACGTCGCCAACGGCGAATACGACCAGTACAACAACACCCGCCTCGCCGCCGGCACCGCCGCCGACGTCCTCATGACGAACGCGACCCGCGTGCAGCAGTGGCAGAAGCAGGGCTACCTCGCCGACCTGAGCGACCAGTCCTGGGTGAAGCAGCTCATCCCGAACGTCGCCCCGTTCGGCGCGATCGGCGGCAAGACCTACGCGTTCACGCAGCAGAACATCCCGATCGGCCTGTACGCCAACCTCGACATCCTGAAGAAGGCCGGAATCGCCCAGGTTCCGCAGACGTGGCCGGACTTCCTCGACGCCCTGCAGAAGCTGAAGGCCGCCGGGCAGCCGGGCCTCCTGCTCGCCGACCAGGGCGGCTGGACCAGCGAGCAGCTCTCGCTGGCGCTCGCCGCGAACCTGGTCGACGACAAGTGGGGCCAGGGCTACGACGAGGGCAAGACCAACTGGAACCCGTCGTTCGCACCGGTGTTCGACCACATCAAGCAGCTGCTCACCTCGGGCGACGTCGACGGCAAGCTGATGAACGGCATCGAGCCGTTCAACACCGGCAACGCGGACTTCGCCGCCGGAAAGTGGGCCTTCACCATCATGGGCGCGTGGGAGCTGCAGAACTTCCAGCAGAACGCGAAGTTCGACTTCTCGCTCAACCCGTTCCCGGGCGGCGATGCGGGCAGCAGCCCCTACGGCGTGACCTTCGTCGGATCCGGCTGGGGCGTCAACGCCGCCGGCCAGCACACCGATGCGGCTAAGAAGTACGTCGCGTTCATGGCCGATCCGGCCAACGACAGCCGCTACCTGGCCGCCGAGAACTCGTTCACCACGCTGAAGAACGTGCCGAGCCCGACCATGTCGAAGGCGAGCGCCTACGTGGATGCCTTCAACGCCGGCCACTCGCAGGTGTCGCCGATCGAGTACCTGCACTTCCCGACCTACGAGCAGGAGTTCTGGAAGGTGGGCACCTCGCTCTTCAACGACCCGTCGCAGTCGACGAGCACGCTCCTGAAGCAGCTCGACCAGACGATCCCGAAGACGAAGTAGGCGGTCCCGGCCGGGGAGCCCCGCACGCTTCCCGGCCGGCTGCCCGCACCACCGCACCCGCACCATCCAGCCCGAAAGGCGATCCCATGCAAATCCGTGGCCGTTCCGCGATGGTGCTGATCGCGCCGGCAGCCCTCATCTTCGCCGTGTTCGTGATCTACCCGCTGATCCGTGGCGTGCAACTCAGCTTCACCGACGCGATCGGGCCGAGCGGTGGAAACTTCGTCGGGCTGAAAAACTACCTCCACGCGCTGTCCGACCCGACCGTGCTGCACGCGCTCGGCAACACCATCGTCTACACGATCGTCGTGGTCGTCGTGCAGAACGGACTCGCCCTGCTCGTCGCGTTCTGGCTGTTCAAGCTGGAGCGCGTGCGCAACTTCGTGCGCGCCGGGCTGCTGCTGCCCGCGATGATGGCATTCGTCGCGGTCGGCTACCTGTGGTCGTACATGTACTCGCCACTGGGAGGACCGATCGACGAAGTCATGGACGCCCTCGGCCTCCACGCGCTCGAGCCAATCTGGCTGGGCGACCCGCACACCGCACTGATGTCGATCGCGGCCATCTACATCTGGATGTTCCTCGGCTACACCGCCACGATCTACCTCGCCAACTACATGGCCATCGACCCCGCGCTCATCGAGGCGGCGAACCTCGACGGAGCCGCCGGCTGGCGCCGGTTCTGGAGCATCGACTGGCGGCTGCTCGCACCGTCGTTCACGATCAACATCACGCTCAGCGTCATCGGTTCGCTGCGCGTGTTCGACCTGCCGTTCATCATGACCCAGGGCGCCCCCGAGGACGCGACGCAGACGCTGAGCCTCGTCATCTACAACAACAGCTTCGCGAACTACCAGTTCGCCTACGGCACCACGCTCGCCGTCCTGCTGCTGATCCTCACGATCGTCGTGGGCGTCACGCAGGCGACGCTGCTGCGCCGACGGGAGGCCGACCTCGCATGACCGCACTCATCAGCCGGGAGACCGCGTCCGACGCCGAGGGGCGGGTCCCGTCCAACCGCCCCACCGCCCGCGCTCCGCGCTTCCGGGGCCGCCGCCTCCGCTCGCGCGCGTCGACGGTGATCGCCTCGGTCATCCTGCTCGCCTTCACGGCTGTCGTGCTCACGCCCATCTGGGTGCTTGTCATGGTGTCGCTGCATCACGGCAACAGCTCACCGTCGAACGCGTTCGCCCTCCCGGCGCCGATCGACTTCCAGAACTACGTCAACGCGTTCCAGAACATGCACTACCTGCGCAGCGTCGGCAACACGCTCATCATCACGCTCGCCACCGCCGTGATCACGGTCTTCGCGGCCTCCCTCGCGGCGTGGGCGATCGTGCGGCACACCCGGCGCTGGACGCGCACGCTGTACCAGATCTTCGTCTCGGGCCTCACCATCCCGATCTTCGTCGTGCTCACCCCGCTGTACGAGGTGATGCAGAAGCTGCACCTGCTGGACAGCTACATCGGCATCGTGCTCGCGTACACCGCGACGATCATGCCGTTCGCGGTGTTCTTCTTCGCCGGCTTCCTGCGCACCGTGCCGCCGGAGCTGGAGGAGGCTGCGGCCGTCGACGGCGCCGGGCTCATCCGCACCTACTGGAAGATCGTCTTCCCGCTGTTGCGCCCGGCGACCGCGACGCTGGCGATCTTCGTCATCCTGCAGGTCTGGAACGACCTCATCCTGCCGCTCGTGCTGCTCTCGTCGGACGACAAGCAGACCGTCACGCTCGCCGTCTACGCCACCATCGGCACACACACGATGAGCCCGGAGCAGCTGCTCCCGACGCTGGTGCTCGGTGTGCTGCCGCTGTTCATCGTGTTCCTCGCGCTGCAGCGCTACGTCGTCGCCGGCATCGCGGTGGGGGCGGGGAAGTAGGGGCACGCCCGGCTGAGGTCTGATCTCCCGGCTTATTGCCGCTGAGCGCTGGCGGTTGCCGCCTCCCCGGGGCTCTGGGCGGTCGGCGCATGGAGGGTGCCGTAGCGTTCCATGCTCTGCCAGCGGAGGCGGATCCCGGCGAGTGCGGTGAACACGGATTGCAGCACGACGAGGTACATCAGCTGGCGGTAGACCACTTGCTGGAGGGGGAGCGTCCAGAGGGCGCCCATCTTCTCCTTGTCGAGGCGGAAGGCGTACGCGGCCATCAGCAGCTGTACGAGCAGGAAGGCGCACCACAGCCCGATGATGCGGACGGGGTCGAGGAAGATGATGCCGTAGACCGCGAAGATGTCCACGACCGGGGCGAACAGCGGCAGGAGCACCTGGAGGACGAGGAGGTAACCGAGCCCGCGGCGGCCGAGCTTGCCCGCCGGCCCGCGCTGGACGATCGCGCCGCGGTGCTTCCACATCGCCTGCATGGTGCCGTAGCACCACCGGTAGCGCTGACGCCAGAGCGCGGCGAGCGAAGCGGGCGCTTCCGTCCACGCCAGGGCATCGTCGCGGTACACGACGCGCCAGCCGTCGCGGCAGAGCGACATGGTGAGGTCCGTGTCCTCCGCCAGGGTGTCGAGGCTGACGCCGCCGACGCAGGCGAGAGCGTCCTTCCGGAACCCGCCGATCGCGCCGGGGACCGTGGGCATGCATTCGGCGATGTCGAAGAGCCGCCGGTCCAAATTAAATCCGACCACGTATTCGATGTGCTGCCAGGCGCCGAGGATTCCGCCACGGTTGTTGATCTTGGTGTTACCCGACCCCGCGCCGCCCCGCGGGTCGGCGAACGGCTGGACGAGGGCTCGGACCGTGTCCGGCTCGAACACGGTGTCGCCGTCGACCATGACGATGAGGTCATGCGAGGCGGCCTGGATGCCGGTGTTCAGCGCGGTCGGCTTCCCGCCGTTCGGCTGGCGGATGACCCGCACGGAGGGAAGGCCGAGCGCCTCGACGATGTCCGCCGTGTCGTCGGTCGAGCCGTCATCCACGACGATGATCTCCACGGGATGTGTCGACGCCGCGATCGATCGGACCGCGGCCTCGATCCCGGCCGCTTCGTTGTAGGCGGGCACGATCACCGTGACCGGCTCCGTCACCGGAGGGAGGGTCGGACTGTTCGGTCGGTGCCGTCCGCGGTGGGCGAGCCGGTGGTGGCGGGCGGCGATGGAGACGACGAGCACGGCGCGGATGAGCATGACGACCCCGCTGAGCACGAGGGCCCAGGTGATGAGGGTCACGGCCAGATCGCTGAGCCGGATGCCCCACACGGTTGCTGCTGCGCCGATGCGCTCGATCCGGGTCGCTGGACGCATGGTCTGCCCGAGTCCGACGGCGTCCCCGACGGTCGTGACCCTGAAGCCGTCCGCCGAGAGCCGCCCCAGCGTCCGGTCGAGCGCGGCGACCGTCTGGCTGCGGTCTCCTCCGCCGTCGTGCATCAGCAGCACCTGTCCGGCGCTCCCGGTCGGGGTGAGGTTCCGGGCGATGGCAGGGACGCCGGGACGCCTCCAGTCCTCGGAGTCCGTTGTGGTGAGGACGGTGAGATACCCGTCGTTCGCGGCATCCCGGATGGCCGTCCACTCGTTGTCGGTGATCGCGTCGTTCTCGGAGCTGTACGGGGGTCGCAGCAGCGCAGTAGCGTGCCCGGTCGCGTCGATGATGGCCTGTTGGCCCGCTTGGACCTCCAGCTGACGGCGCCAGGCAGGCGCGGCGCCGAGGTCGACGTGAGTGAGCGTGTGCACGCCGACTTCGTTCCCGTCGTCGACGATCTGTCTGACGAGGTCCGGATGGGCGATCGCAGCGGTCCCGACGACGAAGAAGGTCGCGTGGACGTGGTGCTTGCGGAGCACGGCGAGGATCTGAGGCGTCCACGCGGGATCGGGCCCGTCGTCGAACGTCAACGCCAGAGTGCGGTCGCGGGGGCTCGCCGTGCGCGGGTGATCCGTTCGCGCGTCGATCACCGGGCCGCCGTGGGGGACCGCGGGAGGGACATCGGCTGCGCTCCCGGATGCGGGCACCGAGTCGTCTCCGATCCCCGCCAGGTGCTGCGTGTATCCCTGAACGAGCAAGGCGACGGCGAGTGCGAGCACGACCCCGGCGAGCACCACCCAGTGCGCCCGGACCGGGCGGCCCTGCCGCGAGCCACGC
Source organism: Leifsonia sp. (assembly GCA_051962155.1). Lineage (GTDB taxonomy): Bacteria > Actinomycetota > Actinomycetes > Actinomycetales > Microbacteriaceae > Leifsonia. The sequence continues at coordinate 8,699 of JBQCCO010000003.1, forward strand.
GGTTGCGCTGTCACGGCTTCTGCGGCGCCGGGGGCCGATTGGCTTGCCCCGGGGCGGTCGCGCTTCGACCGGAAGTCGACCCCGGGCCCGGCGTCTGCGTCGAAGAGGGAGAGCCGTGTGTTGCGGGGGCCGGGGTGGAGGCCGCCGCCGTCGTGCCGCCCGGGACGGGGGAAGCCGGGGCGACGCGTGAGACCGGGGACGGGTCAGCGGGAGGCGCATCCGGGACGGGCGACGGGGGCTTCGGGCTCGACGGCAGGGGCGACCGTGTCACGGCGGGCTGCTGGCCGCTCGAGTGCACCTGCGGAGCGAATGCTTCCGGCAGGAGCGGAGCGATGATGTTCGGCCCTCCGAGGAAAGCGCTTCCGACCAGGCCCACATAGGCCGTGACACCGGCAAGCGCCGCCAGTCCGCCGATCCGCGCCCGGCGGAGTCTGCGGCCGGAGGCGTCGACGAACACCGGACCACCGGCGGCAGGCCGGCGATGTCGGGGCTTCGCATTCCGGAAGGGCATCAATCAAGAACCATAAGAGTCGCAGGCTTCATGTCACCTGAACGGAGCCCCCCGCATCCGCACATCACTGTAGTGCGTCGTCCCCGTCCGATCATAGAAACTTCCGGCGAAACTGCTGGCGGACACGGTCATCCAGGACTTTCGAACCGCTTCGATTCCGGCTCGATGGGAACACCAGCGGCTCTTCTCGTGCCATCTGAATGCTTCCGATTCCCTGGCGAAAACACCGCACCGTGTGAACCTCCGTGCGCTCAGCGAAGACCCGCGAGCTGTCTTCCCTTGATAAGGCGCGAACTCCTGGCTAGATTCGTCGAACCGGTTCGATTGCCTACGGCAATGCCGAACCCCGCCAACAGAAGAGGAAGATGAATGCGCAAGAATCGAACGATGGTGTTCGGCGCAACGGCTGCCATAGCGGTGGTCGCGCTCGGAATAAGCGCCGTTCCCGCTGCTCAGGCAGCGGCCCCAGCCGGTAACACCCTCACCGTCACCGCCAACCAGGTCATCAAGCCGGTGACTCATGTCGCATCAGGCGCCCTCTACGGACTGTCGGCGAACGGCACGCCGAACCAGCGTTACGTCGCTCCGCTGAAGCCGCCGCAGTTCGTGCAGATGGCACCGGGCGGGCACCAGCTGCCCAACGGGGAGCCTGTTCCCGGAGGCGATGCGCTCGTCGTCGCACCCGAAGCCGCGGCCGTCGGGGCGAAGGTGATCGTCCGCATGCCCGACTGGTACCCGGACTTCCCCTACAAGTGGGTGAGCTGGAGCGACTGGCTGAACGCGGTCGACACGCAGATCGCATCCGTCAAGGCTGCGAACCCGTCGAACATCGAGGCGTACGCACTCTGGAACGAGCCGGACTGGACCTGGGACACCACGAATGCCGGCAGCTTCGACGCGGGCTGGGTTCGCACCTACAGCGAGGTCCGCTCCAAAGACGCGACCACGCCGATCGATGGACCCAGCTTCTCCGCGTGGAAGTCGAGCTGGTTCCAGGACTTCATGAGCTACGCGAAGGCCAACAACGCCCTCCCGGACATCGTCAGCTGGCACGAGCTCCAAGGATCGGCCAACATCGCGGCCGACGTCGCGGCGTACCGCTCGATCGAGTCGGGCCTGGGGATCTCCCCGCGGCCCATCGTCATCGAAGAATACGGAACACCCGCTCAGCTGGGCATACCCGGACCTCTCGCCGGGTACATCGGGCAGTTCGAACGCTCCGGCGTGCAGAGCGCGGATCTGGCGTTCTGGAACCAGTACGGCACCATGGGAGACACTCTGGTGGGCACCGGTGGCCTGCCGAATGCGTCCTGGTGGCTGTACCGCTGGTACGGCGACATGACCGGAAACATGGTCTCGACCGCACGAGCCAGCAGTGGATTGGATGGCGCGGCCGCCGTGAACGCCGCCGGCAATCAGGTGAGTGTCCTCTTCGGTGGGGGCACCGGAGCTGCGGCGGTGGCGGTGAACGGGCTCTCCTCGCTCAGCAGCTTCGGCACGAGCGCGCACGTCGTTCTGCAGCAGGTGATCTCGCGAGGTCGCACCACCGCGGTCTCCGCTCCGTCGACGATCACCGTCGGGGACTTCCCCATCAGCAACGGCTCCATCACGGTCCCGGTGAACGCGATGAACGCGAACAACGGGTACCACCTCGTCGTCACCCCGACGGGATCCGCCGCCAGCAGCCTCGAGGGCGACTACAAGCTGCAGAACGTGAACAGCAGCCTTGTGCTGGGCGTTCAGGGCGCATCCACCGTCTCCGGCGCGACCGCGCTGCAGTGGACCGACAATGGCACGCGCGACCACCAGTGGAACCTCGTCGCGGACGGCAACGGCGCGTACAAGATCGTGAACGAGAACAGCGGGCTCGTTCTCGACGTGCAGAACTCGTCGACGTCTGCGGGGGCTGCGGTCGTACAGGCCACGGACGCCGGGACGACCAGTCAATTGTGGTCGGCCGTCAGTGCGGGCAGCGGTGAATTCAAGCTCGTCAACGAGAACAGCGGGCTGCTCCTCGGCATCGCGAACGCGAGTACGAGCGCCGGTGCCACAGCACTCCAGTGGACGGACAACGGCACGAGCGACCACCTGTGGAAGCTGATCTCGACCAAGCCTGTGACGGCAGGAGCGAACTACGCGATCACCAACGTAAACAGTGGATTGAACCTCGACACCACGAACGGCGGTACGACGGCGGGAACCCTGGTGGATCAGGCGACGGCCAGCGGCGCGGCCGATCAGAAGTGGCAGTTCGTCGATGCCGGAAACGGTGAGTACACGATCAAGAACACCGCGAGCGGCCTCTTCCTCGGGATCCAGAGTGCCAGTACGGCGGATGGAGCGGACGCCCTGATCTGGGGCGACAACGGAACGGCCGACCACCTGTGGCAGCTCGAAGCCAACGGCGACGGCTCGTACCTGATCGCCAACGCCAACAGCGGAAAGGTTCTCGGTGTCGATCAGATGAGCACGGCGTCGGGCGCGCAGGTATTGCAGTGGGATGACAGCGGGACAGCCGACCACCTGTGGAGGATCGTCCAGCAGTAGCCTCCCAAGCCCGCCAGACCGGGGTCGGACTCATTCACCCCGGCCTGGCGCCCATCCGCTTTCCGGCCTACCGGGAAGTTCGCGGCTGTTTCGGGCGGTTCTCTCCGAGCCGGCTTTGTGCCGGGTGTTCACTGACAGATCATGGTCAGAGAAGGTGGAGGAGCGGAGGCGCAGGGCGTGGGAGCCGATCGAACGCGGGAGCCGGCGGATCCTGCCGCCGAGACCGGCCCCGAGACCGGCCCCGAGACCGCCGCGGAGACGGCCGCCGAGACGAAGCCCGATGGGCTCTCGCGCCGAGGATGGCTCGTTCTCGTCGCCGCCACCGCGGTCGTGGGAGCCGTGCTCCTGACGGTCGGCGTCCTCGCAGCCGGCCTTCCCGCCGGAGACGCCCGAGCGGCCTCGTCCTCGGCGCCTCGGCAGGCGTCGCCGCAGCCACGCGACACGGAACCGGCGCCGACTCCGCTCGGCCTGCCCCCGCGGCCGACGCCGACCCACGTCCTCACCGGCCCGGCGGTGCCGGTCGACTCGCTCACGTCCGGCGACTGCCTTCAGACCTACGACTCGAAATGGGCGGACGGCTACCCGGTGGTCGACTGCTCCGCGCCGCACATCGCGCAGCTCCTGACGAAAGGAGTGCTCCCCGAGCCGGCCACCGCATCCTTCCCCGGCACGGCCGCACTGGACAGCCAGGTCAGCGATCTGTGCGAACCCTCCCTGGACTGGCACTGGGTCGCGATCTGGAACGAGGACGTCCAGCTGGATCTGCGCTACCCGGACACCAGCGAGAAGTGGGCGACCGGAGCGCGCTCCTACTACTGCTTCGTCTACACGTTCTCGAGGCACGAACTCACCGGCAGCGCGGTGGCGTCTCAGTGATGCGGCGCGGGAGACACCTGCGGGATCGAATTCGGAGAGAATGGCCACTCGGGATTCATAGCTCGGCAGTGCAAGGCCGGCCGAGCACGGAAGGGGAACGGTGAGGCGCCGCAACACGGTCATCTCGATCTCGATGCCTCTGGCCGTCCTGATCATCGTTGTCGCCACCTACGCTGCAACGACGGCTCCGAAGCCTCCCGCCGCCGGCGCGACTGCAACAGCGCCGATCGCCACGGGCGACACCCTCCGGCAGGTGCACTCACCGGGACACGTCGCGGTCGACGAGCAGCTGCACGCCGGGCAATGCCATGTGCGGATCCGCGACGCGGGCAACGGCCTCGTCCTCCCGGACGCTGCCTGTACTCCAGGCGCCGTGGATCCGGGCGTGACGCAAGCGAACATCCATCAGACGATCTGTGTTCACGGCTACACCGCCACGGTGCGCCCGCCCCAGTCCGACACCGGCCCGGCGAAACACGAATCCCTCGGGGACTACGGACTCAGCTACCAGCCCACCACCGAGTACGACCACCTGGTGCCGCTGGAACTGGGAGGCACCAACGCCGTGTCGAACCTCTGGCCGGAGCCCAACGCCAGCGCCGCGCGCGGGTTCAACAACCCGAAGGACCAGGTCGAGAACACCCTGGCAGCTGCGGTGTGCGACGGCAGAGTGCCGCTGGCGGCCGCGCAGCACGCGATCGCCGCGGACTGGACCACGGCGACCGCGGGCCTCGGCCTCTGACCGATCAGTTCACGACGCGACGGGCGACTCCATCAGGGCCACCGCATCTATCGGGGTCAGGGGGTCACTGGTAGCCGCGTTCTTGCGTGGCCTCGTCGGCCACTCGGACGCCGTAGCGGTACACCAGTTCTCCGCCCAGGAACCCGGAGAAACCGATGATGAGGATGCCGATGATGGTGGTCACGAATCCGCCGACGCTGAAATGGTCGCCCTCGACGAGCCGGAAGATGAAGCTCACGACGAAGACCACGACGGCGAGGAGGTTGGCGATCATGTGGCGAAGGGCGATCGCCCGCGTGCGCGTCCCGGCCTGGATGCCGCTGAAGTCGATGAAGCCGAAGATCGCGGCGATCAGTGCGCCGATGACGCCGATCGCGACCAGCGTTCGCGCTCCGGCGGCGAACGGTGCCTGATCGCCGGAGATCAAGGCGATGATGTCGAAGACGAGGGCGGCGATCCAGGTTCCGACGGGAATGGTGATCAGGATGCCGTGCAGGGGATGGCCGTATGGACCCGCGAGAACGGTGCGGGGGTGCTTGGCCCGCTGCAGTGCTGTCTGTTCGTGGTCCATGGGAGGCTCCCTTCCCTGTGCGACAGGCGGCCACGGTGCCACCGATCACGGCACGGACGGTAGGCCTCCACCCTTCTATTGTCAAGATCGGCTGCATTAGAAAGGAGGCGCGCTTCCTCCTGGCTCGCAGGGCGGGCCGGGGCTCTATCTGCGAGGTCGGGACGGTGTGTGCTGTGGTTCGTAACGTCTGCGGGTGCTCGCCCCACCGCATACGTTCCGCAGACCCGCACAAGCCGCTCGCGCGCTGACCGCCGGCAGACCGCCGGCTGCGGCCGCTGCGGCGGCCAGTGGAGGAGATGCGAACGAAAACCGTTCGAATCTCCTTCACTACTGCCATCTGAAGGAGATTCGACACCCGAACTCCTTCGATACCCCACCCCGAGAGGCCACCGACCAGGCGGTAGGGTGAGCCCGTGAAGACGACGATGGTGCGGATCGGATGGATCTGTCTCGCGATCGTCAGCGCCGGGATCCTGGTGTTCGGTCTCGTCATCGCGGTGGTGCCGATGGGCGGGGACGAGCTGCTGTATCGCGCCGACGGTCTGGCCTCGATCGGGTTCGGCCTGTTCGGCGGCCTGATCGTCCTCCTGCCCTACCGACGCGCCGAACGATGGGCGTGGGGCGCGCTCTGGTTCTACCCGGTGTTCTGGGCGGCTCACCTGTTCGGGAACCTCCCGCCCGGCACGGACCACATCCATCAGATCGTCTTCATCGCCCTCTCGCTGATCGGACTGCTGCTGCCGGTGAGGGTGTTCTTCCCGTCGGGGCAGGACCGGCGCGCGGTTGGGTCGGCGCCGCCGACGGGGAACGCCGACCTCTAGCGAGCCGGCGCCGGCGCACGCAGGGTTGCGGCGCTGACGCCGCTGATCGCCACCGTGACGATGGCGAGCGCGCCGAGACCGGCCGGCTGCGTGGCGCTCGCCGCGATCGCGCCGACGAGGAGGGGGCCGCCCGCGTCGCCGACCTCCCTGCCGAGCTCGGCATTGCCCATGGTCCGTCCCATCCGTTCCGGCGGAGTGGTGGCTGCCAGGTGGGCGAAGGCGAGGGGGGTCGCGATTCCGATCCCGGCGCCGATCAGCACGGCCGACACGTAGAGGGTGACCGGGAAGGGTGCAAGCGCGACGAGGGCGATTCCGAGGCTGGTCAGCAGCAGCCCCGCGGTCGTGCCGCTGCGCGTATGGAGGCTGCCGGCGTCCCGGAGGCGACCGACGATGGGCTGGCTGATGGTCGAGGTGAGGGCGAGGACCGTGACGGCGGCCATGCTGCCGAAGACGCCGAGTCCGAGCGAGGCTCCCAGGAGCGGCAGGAAGCCCACCGCGACGCCGAGCGCTGCCGTACTGGCGGCGAGGACCAGGGTCGGGATCAGGAAGCCAGGGTCGATGCTCTGCTTGGCGACGTCGAGGAGGGTGTAGCGCGGGCGGGGCAGGACAGGCAGCGCTGGAACCGCGACCGCGACCAGGACCGCGGTGGCCGCGGCCAGGACGGTGAGGGCGATGAACAGCCCGCGGAATCCGTCGAGCGAGATCAGTGCCGCGCCGAGGAGGGGGCCGAGCGCGTAGCCGAGGCTCTTCCACGAACCGTATCGACCGAAGTAGCGGCCGGCCCCGTTCGGGCCGGCGAACCGGGCGACGGCGGCGGAGGATGCGGGCGAGAACGCCGACGCGGCCGCACCCTGGCCCAGCCTCGCCACCGCCAGCCAGACCGGTGTGGCGGCGAAGATGCCGCAGAACGAGGCGAGCGCGAACACCGCGAGCCCACCGAGGATCACGGGCTTGACTCCGATGCGGTCGCTGAGCGAGCCGAAGACGGGTTTCAGGATGACTTCCGCGATGTCGTAGAGGGCGAGGATCACGCCGAAGCTCAGGATGCTCAATCCGATGCCCTCGGATTCGGCGCCGAGAGCTGCGGCGATCCCGTGCGCTCCGAACGCGGTCGTGAATCCGGCCAGGTAGAGCGGCCCGACCGCTCGACGCGTCGGTGCCGGCTCGTATCCCGTCGTCATTCGCCCCGGACCGGTCGCCCGATGCTGCGACGTCCACTCAACGCTGTTCCACGCATCGGTCGACCTCCGTCTCGCTGCAACGATTCTCGCGCATTCGCAAGCGCCGGGTCCGGCGGTCCGGCGGTTCGGCGCGTCTGGCGGTCCGACGGGTCTGGCGGTCCGATCGGGTCTGGCGGTCCGCCGGGCAGGACGTCGACGGGGAGCATGGCGGCGCGTAGAGTCGCCGCATGTCACGGGACATCATCCGGACGCACGGGGAGCACGCCCAGCGATTGCGGGACGCGGTGACCGGGAGCGGCATCCTCGACGAGCGGTTGCGGCGCGGAGCCCTGGAGGCCGGGCCGGACGGCGATCCGCTCGCCGAGCCGTATGGGGCGCTGGTCCGGCAGATCCGCGAGGATTCGTCCCGCGTCACGGACGCGCAGGTGAGAGCCGTGCGCGAGGCCGCAGGGTCGGAGAAGGCGGCCTTCGAGCTCGTGTTCGCCGCCGCAGCGGAGGCGGGGTTGCGACGATGGGATGCCGCCGTGCGAGCGATGACGGAGGCCGGCGATGCGACTGACTGACGTCGAGCGCGGCGACTCGCCGTGGCATCGGGCGCTGATCCGCATGATCTCGCGGGTCTCGGGGATGCGTCTGCCGGATGCCGCTCGGGTCGCCTTCTACGATCGGGGCTTCGCCGGGCCGAGCCTGGGGGAGTGGACGCAGAAGACGATGCGGGGGCCGAGCGCCTGGTCGGTCTCGGAGCGGGAGCTGATGGCAGCGTGCGTTGCCGCGTGGAACTCGTGTCCGTTCTGCGTGGGCGCTCACGGCGCCATCGCCGTCCGCGGCCTCGACCGGGAGGTCCTGGAGCGGACGCTCGCCGACCACACGACGGCGCCGATCCCGGCGCGGCTCCGAGCTGCGCTGACCTTCATCGAGAAGATGACCCGCGAGCCGGAGGCGCTCGCCGCCCCCGATGTGGAGGCGGCTCGCCGAGCGGGCGTCGACGGCGACGCTCTGCGAGACGCCGCCGCGGTGGCCGCCGTGTTCAACGTGATCACGAGATACGCCAACGCGCTCGACTTCGCGATTCCGACGGAAGCGGAGTTCGAGAAGTCCGCAGGGATGCTGCTGCGCCGCGGGTACTCCTGATGCTCCGGACGGGCCCGGATACGCTGGCCGAGTGGCCGACGCGGTGCTGATGTCCGACCCGAGGGTTGCAGGCCTCGCGCGCAGTCCGAGACGACGGGGAGCGGGATGCCACAGCTAGCCGTCGTCCGGCACGGGTCGGTGGATGCGGGACTCGTGTCACTCCTGTCGGCGGGCGACCGCGAGCGGTTCGCGTCGTTCGGGGGCGACACGGAGCGGGAGCAACGGTTCTTAGCCGGGCGGGCGGCGTTGCGGTCGGCCGCCGCGCGGATGGGGGAACCGGCCATCGTGATCCAGGCGAGGTGCCCCGAGTGCGGCCTGTCCCACGGCCGCCCGACGGCGGGGCTGGGCGGCGCATCCAGGAGCCTGTATCTGGCGTTGACGCACTGCGACGGAGTCGCCATCGCCGTCGTGTCGCGGCGGCCGGTGGGAATCGACGCGGAGCCGGTCAGCACGTCGTCCGAGCGCCGTGCGGCGATCGACGAGCTGGCGCCCGGGCGCGGGGATTCGGTGCAGCGGTGGACGGCGATCGAGGCGGTGCTCAAGGCGGATGGACGTGGCCTCCGGTTGCCGCCCGATGCCGTCCGCCTCGGGATGCCCCGCCTCGGGATGCGCGGCCTCGGGAGGCGCAGGGCCCGCCTCGACGGGCGCCGTTACGGCCTGCGGACGATGCGGCTCGGGGGATGTGTCGTGACGGTCGCGACGGAACGCGCGAGCAGCGTCAACCGCACGATCACCGGCCCTCAGGACAGCGCGGGCAACGCGGTCTGACGCAGCCAGGCGTCGAAGAACCCCTCCAGCGGCTCAGCCGAGAACCGCCCGGCGAGCGCCTCGAAGGCGCCGCTGGTGACCGTGCCGAACCGGTGTTCGGCCGTCCACTCGCGCAGCAGAGCGAAGAACCGGTCGTCGCCCAGCTTCCGGCGGAGGGAGTGCAGCAGGCAGGCCCCGCGCTTGTACACCCGGTCGTCGAACATCGCGTCCGGGCCGGGGTCGCCGAGGAGCAGATCCTTCGCCGCCAGGCGCAGGGCGGCGTGGTGCGAACGGGCCAGGACGCCGGCGGACAGGCCGCCGGAGGCCTCCGACCACAGCCATTCGGCGTAGCAGGCGAAGCCCTCGTTGAGCCAGATGTCGTGCCAGGAGGCCAGGCCGACACTGTTGCCGAACCACTGATGGGCGAGCTCGTGCGCGATGAGTCGCTCGGAGCCGCCGCGGCCGTCGGCGTGCTCCGAGCCGAAGGCCGCCATCGCCTGCGACTCGAGGGGGATCTCCAGCGGGTCCTCGGTCACCACGACCGTGTACGAGGGGAAGGGATACGGCCCGAACAGTTCCTGGAAGCGCTCCAGCATCCGTCCGACCGGCTCGAAGTCGTGCAGCACGCGCTCGGCGAGCGGCTGCGGATAGGCGAGCAGCCACTCCACGTCGCCGGTCCGCCGCGGTTCGAGCGTGTAGCGGCCGATCTGCACAGCCGCCAGGTAGGTCGCCGTCGGCTCCAGGCGCTCGAAGCTCCAGGTGCCCCGGCCGCCGCTCACGCTGTGGCTCACCGGTTCGCCCGTGGCGAGCACGGTGTACGCCTGCTCGGTGGTGACGCGGATGCGGTACGAAGCCCTGTCCGACGGGCGGTCGTTGCACGGGAACCAGGTGGGCGCGCCCGAGGGCTGCGCCGCGACGATGACGCCGTCGGACAACTCCTCCCAGCCGAGCGTGCCCCAGCGGGTGCGGCGCGGCGCGGGCGAGCCGTCGTACGCCACCTCGACGGTGAACTCGGCGCCGGCCGGGATGCGTCCGGCCGGAGTGATCCGGAGGTGCGTGGGTGTCTGGCTGAAGCGGACGCGCTTCTGCCCATCCACCCGGACCCGCTTCGCCTTCAGGTGCACCAGGTCGAGCACGATCGCCGGCAGCGGGACACGCGCCCGCCCACGGATGACGGCGGTCGCGTCCAGCCGGTTGGTGGCGACGCGGTAGCTCAGGTCGAGGTCGTA
>JBQCCO010000004.1:0-6278 GCA_051962155.1 Leifsonia sp.
CGTTGTTGCAGGCGACACGCCGTGCGGGGGTGCAACAACGAGCACCTCGGCAAAGTGGGAGGCGGCGGAGAAGGATGCGGGCGGAAGGGATGCGGCGGAGGGGGATGCGCGGGTCAGGCGCCCGCGGCCGCGACCATCGGCACCGGCGCGAGCGCCGGACGGAGTGGCAGCGTCGGGATGGGCGCCGTCTCGGCCGGGCCGGCGGTCGCGGCGAACTCCTTGAGCCAGGGCAGCAGTTCCGGTCCCAGATCCTCGCGGGCGACGGCCAGCTGGACGATCGCCTTCAGGTAGTCGAGCCGGTCGCCGGTGTCGTAACGCCGGCCGCGGAAGATGACCCCGTGCACGCCGCCGGTCCACGCCGGTGCCGTCGCGAGGCCCTCCAGAGCGTCCGTCAGCTGGATCTCGCCTCCCTTGCCCGGCTCCGTCTTCTCCAGGATGTCGAAGATCTCCGGCCGCAGCACGTACCGGCCGATCACGGCGTAGTTCGATGGCGCGTTCTCCCGGCTGGGCTTCTCGACGAGGCCCGTGATCCGCACCACGTCGTCGTCCTCGGTCTCCACCACAGCGGCAGCGCCGTAGAGGTGGATGGACTCCGGCGGCACCTCCATGAGGGCGACGACGGTCGTGTTGAGCGCGCGCTGCACCTCCAGCATCCGGGACAGCAGCGGGTCGCGAGCGTCGATGATGTCGTCGCCGAGGAGCACGGCGAAGGGTTCGTGCCCGATGTGCATGCGGGCACGGAGAACCGCGTGGCCGAGACCCTTCGGGTCGCCCTGGCGGACATAGTGCATGTCGGCGAGGGACGTGGAGTAGTTGACCGTGAGCAGACGGTCGGTGTCGCCCTTCCGGGTCAGGGCGTCCTCGAGCTCGGCGTTGCGGTCGAAGTGGTTCTCGAGCGCGTTCTTGTTGCGGCCTGTCACCAGGAGGACGTCGTGCAGGCCGGAGGTCACCGCCTCCTCCACGACGTATTGGATGGCCGGCTTGTCCACCACCGGCAGCATCTCCTTGGGCATGGCCTTGGTGGCCGGGAGGAACCGCGTCCCCAGCCCTGCCGCCGGTATCACGGCCTTCGTGACGTAACCACTCATCTCGTTCTTCTCCTTGCGTCTGACACTGTGATCGGGGGCTGGATCGGGATGGGGGCGGGGCGGGGGCCGCGGCTAGCGGACAGGGGTGGATGGGGTGAGGGCGGCGAGGTCGTCGGCCAGCGGCGCGGGCTCCGGGACGGTACCCATCCCGAGGACGCTCCAGCCCGCACGGTTCCAGGCGGAGGCGTCGAGGCAGTTGCGGGCGTCGATGACCGTTCGACCGGCCACGATGGCGCGGAGCGCGGCGGGGTCGGCCGCCGTGAACTCGTCCCATTCGGTCAGGACGACGGTGAGGTCCGCGCCGGTGAGCGCCTCCTCCATCGAGTCCGAATATCCCAGCGTCGGGAACAAGCGTTGCGCGGTCGCGCGGGCCTGCGGGTCGTACACGACGACCTGTGCACCACGGAGGTGCAGGGCGGCCGCGACGTTCAAGGCGGGCGAGTCGCGCACGTCGTCGGTGTGCGGCTTGAAGGCGGCGCCGAGCACGCCGATCCTCCGGTTCAGCACCGAGCCGCCGAGCGCCTTCAACGCCAGATCGATCACCCGTTGCCTGCGCCCCATGTTGATCTCGTCGACCTGCTGCAGGAGCCCGACCGCGGAGTGCGCGCCCAGCTCGTTGGAGCGGTGCATGAGCGCGCGGATGTCCTTCGGGAGGCACCCGCCGCCGAAGCCGAGGCCGGCGTTGAGGAACTGGCGCCCGATCCGCTTGTCGTGCCCGAGGGCATCGGCGAGCAGCGTGACGTCGGCGCCGGCTGCGTCGCAGAGCTCCGCGATGGCGTTGATGAACGAGATCTTGGTGGCGAGGAAGGCGTTCGCGCTGACCTTCACCAGCTCGGCGGTCGGCAGGTCGGCGACGAGCACCGGCGAACCGTCCGCGATCGGCTTCTCGTAGATCCGGCGAAGGGTGGCCTCCGAGGCGGGCGAGGTCCCGCCGAAGACCAGGCGGTCGGGCGACAGCGTGTCCTCCACCGCCTTGCCCTCGCGCAGGAACTCGGGGTTCCAGACCAGCTCCACGCCGATCCCGGCGGGCACCGCGTCCGCGATGATCGCCCGGAGGTGGGCGCCGGTCCCGACCGGGACCGTCGACTTCCCGACGATGAGGCCGTCGTGCGTGAGGTTCTCGGCGATCCCGCGCGCGGCTCCCTCCACGTAGGAGAGGTTCGCCGCGAACGAGCCGGACTGCTGCGGCGTGCCGACGCAGATGAAGTGGACATCGGACACGGCGACGGCCTCGGCGAGATCCGTGGTGAAGGTGAGGCGGCCGGAGGCGACGTTACGACGGATGAGCTCGGGGAGGCCGGGCTCGAAGAAGGGAGCGCGCCCCTCCTTCAACTCCTCCACCTTGCGCGGGTCGGTGTCGACGCCGACGACGTCGAAGCCGAGCTCGGCCATGGCGGCCGCATGGGTGGCGCCGAGATAGCCGGTGCCGATGACGCTGATACGCGGAGCGGGCTGCCCGGCGGTCTTCTTCTGGGGAGCGGTCATGTCGATCGTCCTTTCTGGATGCGGCGGATACGGTAGCGGCGGATACGACGGATAAGCGGGATGCGGGATACGGTAGCGGCGGCGGTCAGGATGCGGCGGACGGTCGCCGCCGCCCGGCGACGGTCACGACGCCGGCGTCAGGAGGAAATCGTCCTCGGGCCGGGTGAGCCCCGCGATGAACGCGGACAGCGAATCGGCCCGGGAGTCTATGCGCCAGTCGTTGGTGGCACGCACGCCCTCCACGTAGCTGGTCACGGCGAGATCGAACCACGAGAAGCCGATGATGTCGTCGTTCTCTGGCTTCCCCAGCGCCTGGAAGAAGGAGGTGATCCAGGCGGCTTTGTGCCCATCGGTCTCCGACGCTCCGATCTCCGCGAGCAGGATGGGTCTGCTCGTGATCGAGCGGAGCTCTTTCAGGCTCGGTGTGAACGTGTAGTCGAAGCTGAAGTCGTTGTCCGGCTTGTACGGCGGGCGCAGATAGCCCGAGAGTCCCACCCAGTCGACGTAGGCGTCGCCCGGGTAGAGCGCTTCGAGGTAACCCGGCGCCTTGTGCGTCGCCGGCAGGTTGTTGACGATGTTCGGCGCCCACACCCAGATGACGAGACTGTTCGCGCCCTCCTGCTGGAAGATGTCGTGGACGTGGCGCCACATCTTCACATAGTCGCCGACGTTGTTGCCGTTGATGGAGTTGCCCTGCCCGTCGGTCTCGGTCCACGGGTACCAGATGCCGTTCATCTCGTGGTCGAGCCGGATGCCGAGCGGCAGGCCGGTCGCGACGATGTCCTTGGCGTACTGGTGCAGGTAGGCGTCGAAGTCGCCGCGGATGATGTTCGGCAGCGAGTACGCCGGAGCGGAGGTGGAGTCGTTTCCCGCATCGATCGGACGCGACTCCCAGGTCATCAACGGGAGCCGGCCCTGCTGCCAGGAGCGGGTCACCGCGTCGACACGGAAGTTCTCATCCCAGCCGCTGAAGTAGCCGACCATGTTGGGCTGGACGCCGACCTTCGCACTGGTCTCGTCGAAGGTGGCCCAGTTGAACGGCGCCTGCTCGGTGTACATGCCGTAGTAGCGCTTGGAGGGATGCACCAGATCTGCGCGGGCAGGAGCGGTGATCGGCGCCGGCGCACCGCCGCCGGACGAGCCTGAGGCGGACGAGCCGGATCCGTGCGCCGCCGACCCGGACGCGCCGGAACCGTGCGCCGCCTGTGCGGCGGACAGCTGCGCCTTCACGCTCGCCAGCTGACTCTCGGCGGCAGCCGCCTGCTGCTGAACGGTGGCCAGCTGCTTGGCGGCGGCCGCCTGAGCGGCGAGCGTCTGCTTCTGCAGCGACGTCAGCTTGCCCTTCTGGGAGGCGATGGTCTCGCTCGCCCGGTCGAGGTTGCGCTTGAGCTCGGCGTTCTGCGCCGCGAACGGCGTGATGGCCTGGGTCGCATCGCCGACCACCGCGCGCAGCGACGCACCGGAGGGCGACACCCAGACGTAGGCGGAGATGCCGAAGAGGAGTGCGGTGAGGACGATCGCCGCTGCGGCGGTCGCCTGCGAGCGGGACTTGGACTGGGACCACCAGGCGGCGGCCCCTGAGGGAGCGGTCTGGTCAGACAAGGAAGAGAGCCTCCAGGGTCAGGATCGCGATACCGATCAGGTACGGGATGACGGCCAGCGGGTTCAGGCGGCGGCGCGCCTTCGTGGTCACGGCGGTGGATGCTGTCCGCGCCTCGGCCCGGGTCGGGAGCTGCGTCCGGGTGGCCAGCGCAGTCGCGGTGGTCATGCCGCCCACGCTGGACTGGAGCTGAGGGGTGGTGCGGAGTGATGCCGCGCCCGCCGTGCCGAAGGAGCCCGTGCCGAAGGAGCCTGCGCCCGAGGGAGCCGATGGACCGGAATCGGAGGCGCTGTGCCGCGCGATCTCCTCCTCGGAGCTGATCTCCGTGGCTCCGCCGGAGTACGCGCCGGCGCGAGTGCCCCATCCACTCGCATGCGCCATGCGGAAGAAGCCGAGCAGCCGGATCGGCATGAGGAAGAACGTCGAGACGATGATGAACACAGGGAGACGGAAGAAGTCGCTCGGTTTCTCGGACAGATGCCGGATCTGGCGGATCGACATGCTGATGACCGACGAGGCGATCATGAGGGCGATGACGGTGACGATGCCGCCCTCGATGCCGTACGTCTTCAGGAATCCCTCGTAGAAGTTGTAGCCCGCGCCGGTGATCGAGCGGTACACCCACCCACCGAGAACGCCCGCGAGGATGAACGGGAGCAGGATGTCCATGACGAAGAAGAAGGCCAGCAGGGGCGCGTGGCCGAGCATCCACGGCAGCATGCGGAGGGTGTTGTACTGGCTTCCGCGGGCCCACCGCAGCTGCTGCTTGAACAGCTTCTTCACCTTCAGCGGAGCGTCCGTGTAGACCAGGCTGGTGTGCTGGTACACGGTCCGGTAGCCCTCCTTCAGTGTGAGGTTCGTCAGCGTCCTGTCGTCGGAGACCTCGAGGAAGACACCGAGGAACCGCTCGGTCATGAACTTGTCCATCACCCGCATCAGGATCGAGCGCCGGAAGGCGATGGTCCGCCCGGGCAGGCAGCCGATCTGCCCCACGACGCTCTGCGCCGGCATCGAGTACAGGGCGCGGGAGTTCTCGAGCCAGTCGGCCCAGCGGGTGATCCAGCTGCGCTCCGGCTCGAGGATGCGCTGCTTGGTCGTGACGCCTCCGACGCGGTGGTCGGCGAACGGCTTGACCAGTTCGCTCAGCGTGTTCTCGGTCCAGATGGTGTCGGAGTCGACGAGCACGGTTATCTCGCCCGTCGACAGCTTGCTGCCGATCATCACGGCGTTCCGCTTGCCTGGGATCGGCGTGTGGACCCAGCGCACGAGCGGGGCGAACTCCTCGCACACCTCGGCGAGCTCCGGGTTGGGGGCGCCGTTGATGACGACGATGATCTCGCCCGGCTTCTGCTCCACCATGCGGCCGAGGACGTCGCGGAACAGGTCCAGGGGCTCATCGACCACGGGGACGACGACGCTCGTCGTGCCGTGGAACTCACCGGTGTGGGGCCGGTAGCGCCGCGACATGAGGACTTTGACGATCCAGATGGCCCAGATCAGCCCGGAGTAGATCGCGAACAGATAGAACTCGGGGTGGCCGCCGAGCATGTGGCGGAGCTGCAACAGGAAGATGAACACGGCGGGCCTCTCACGGTGTGGGTGATATCCGCAGCGCTGGGGACCTGGTCGGTTCGGGTGTGGCTAGTTCTACGCGGGCGGAGCGATGTCCCGCAAGAGGGGGTGCACCGAAGCGTTTCCGCGTGTCGGAGCGTGACCCGGGGCCGTCGGTCCCCCGTGCGGCGGACACCTCTTCCCGGGAGGCGCGAGCCTGCTCCTTCACCCTCGGGGTGAAGGAGAAATCCTGATCTGGAGCCAAAACGTGTTCTGAACGTCCGCCGGGCACCGCCATCGACTGCGTGCCCGGGACGCGCGGGATCTGTACCCCGGTCCCCGATCCGGGAGGGAGCTGGACGAGGGTGAGAACTTTTACACCTGCGACACATTCCGTTCATACGGCGAGAGCCGAAGCCCTCCCGCCCACCGGCCCTTCCGCTCTTCCGCCCTTCGCCCCAAATATAAAAATTTTGGGGGGCAACCCCCACCCCCCGCGAACAACCAAAACAAAAAACAAAAAAGATTGGTGTGTTTTGGTGGGTATTATAAAA
>JBQCCO010000005.1:0-7238 GCA_051962155.1 Leifsonia sp.
GCTCGGGCGTCTGGTCTGCAGGCATCGGCTGCTCTGGCATCGGCTGCTCTGGCATGGGGACCTCCATCGGTCGGGATCTCTCGGATCGGATGACTCGATCCTTCGCCCTGCCGCGAGCCCCGCATCCACATCCATCGGGAGAAATCCGCCCGTTCTTCTGTTTGCCAGAACTTCGGCGCAGTGTCACGATGGCCACCATGACCGTCATCGAGGACGTGCACGACGACCACCCCGCAGCCGACGCGCTCACCCTGGGCCGGCGCATCCGTGCGTTCCGCCAGAAGCGCGGGATGACGCTGGAGGCGCTGGCCGCGGCCGTCGACCGGGCGCCCTCGCAGGTGTCGACGATCGAGAACGGCAACCGCGAGCCGCGTCTCGCGCTGCTGCGCGGGATCGCCGCGGCGCTCGACGTGACGGTCGACGACCTGCTCGCGCCCGAGGCGCCGGACGAGCGTGCGGCCCTCGAGATCGCGGTCGAGCGGGCGCAGCGCGGACCGGTGTTCGCCTCCCTCGGCATCGAGCCGACCCGGGTCTCGCGGACCGTGCCCGACACGACGCTGCACGCCATCCTCGCCCTGCACCAGGAGGTGGAGCGGCTGCACCGCGAGCGCGCGGCGACGCCGGAGGAGGCACGGCGCGCCAACGCGGAACTGCGCGCCACCATGCGGGCGCGCGACAACCACTTCCCCGAACTCGAGGCCATCGCCGCGAAGCTCCTCGCGGTCGTCGGGCACACCGGCGGCCCGGTGTCGCACCAGACCGTGACCGACATGGCCGACCACCTCGGCTACTCGCTGCACTACGTCGGAGACCTGCCGCACTCCACCCGCTCGGTCACCGACCGGCGGAACGGACGCATCTACCTGCCGACCGAGCGGTCGGCCTCCCGCGACTCGCGCTCGCCCATCCTGCAGGCGTTCGCCTCGCACCTGCTCGATCACGACGAGCCCGGAAACTACGCCGATTTTCTGCGGCAGCGCATCGAGACCAACGACCTGACGGCGGCACTCCTGCTGCCCGAGAAGGATGCGGTCGCGTTCCTCACCGAAGCCAAGAACTTCCGCCGCATCTCGATGGAGGACCTCCGGGATGCGTTCGCGGTGTCGTACGAGACGGCGGCGCACCGGTTCACCAACCTCGCCACCGCGCGGCTCGGCATCCCGGTGCACTTCATGAAGGTGCACGAGTCGGGGACGATCATCAAGGCCTACGAGAACGACTCGGTCGCCTTCCCGTCCGATGCGCTCGGCGCAGTCGAGGGGACGCCGGTCTGCCGCAGCTGGACCGCTCGCACGGTTTTCGACGTCGCCGACCGCTTCAGCCCGTATTACCAGTACACGGACACGCCGAGCGGAACCTTCTGGTGCACATCACGCGTCGAGAAGGCGAAGGAGGGCGACTACTCCGTCAGCGTCGGAGTGCCGTTCGCGCACGTGAAGTGGTTCCGCGGACGCGAGACAGCCCACCGCGCCGTCTCCCGCTGCCCCGAGGAGTCGTGCTGCCGCCGGCCGCCCTCGGCCCTCGCCGGTCGCTGGGAGGGGATGGCGTGGCCCGCTGCCCGGACCCCCACCTCCCTGCTCGCCGCCCTCCCGACGGGCACCTTCCCGGGTGTCGACCCCACCGAGGTCTACGCCTTCCTCGACCGCCACGCCCCCGCCTAACCCCCCACCGCCGAGTACACACAGATTGCACGCTCCCCCGGCGTGTCGCGTGCAATCTCTGCGGACTCGATGGTGGGGCTGGGGGCGCTGGGGCGCCGGGTGGGGTCAGTCGTGGGTGAGGAGGCGGAGGGCTACGCCGTAGGGGGCGAGGGAGACGGTCGGAGACGGTTCGCCGTCGAGGGTGACCAGGGCGCCACCGGGGACCGTCGGGGTGACCGTCGTGGGGGTCTCGTGCTGCGAGACGAAGAAGACGAAGCGGCGGCCGTCGTCGTGCACCAGCGCATCCGTGAACACGCGCGGGTCGTCGAGCCGCACATCCCGCTCCACGTCCGCAATGTCGGCGAGCGCATCGTACAGCCGCCAGGTCTGCTCCGGGTTCATCCGCGCCTGCGCCGACGCGAAGTACTCGAGTGGATAGGTGCTCAGCACCGCGCGCCCCGCACCGTGGTCCTGCACGACGAGAGCGGGACGGCCGTGCGCATCCACCGCCACCACCCGTCCCGAGGTCGCCCGCACCGGAAGGTACGTGCGCCCGTTCTCGTTGCCCGCGGCCGTGAACGACAGCGTGGTCCCGGCCGGGAGCGTCCCGAACGAGTCAGTGAACCGCAGCTCGATGGTCTCGTCGAGCACCGGCTCGGCGAGGCCGTAGGCGCTCTCCATCCGCACGCCGAACAGCTCCTCGGTGTGCGCCCACCACGGTCCGCGCTGCACCCCTCCCGGCCCGTGCGAGTACGACGCGTAGACGGTCGCGCCCTCCTCGGCCAGCGCGATCAGCTGCTGCCAGGAGGACGCGCACAACTGCTTCACCGACGGCAGTACGTACAGCCCGTACCCGGCCGGCAGTCCGCCGTCCGCCTTCTCCCGCACCACGGCGACCGGGATGTGCGCCTCGTGGGCTGCGACGTACGCCTGCTCGCCGGTCGCGACGATGTGCGCCCGCTCCTCCTCCTGGGTGAAGGGGTAATCCTCCGCGAGGTGCGACGGAACGACGAGGGCCGCATCCACCGGCGCCCGCCGCGCCGAGGGCAGGTCGATCGCGGCGAGATCCGACGCGAACCGCGCCAGCTCGCGAAGCGGCGGCTTGGGCGCTCCGTGGCGGTCGGTGATCCCGAAGTGCATCTCGAACGGATGGTGCGAGTACGGCCGCTGGTCGGCGAGGTCGTCGTAGTCGGTGTTGTTCCAGGCGATCCACCCGGTCGCGCCAGCCAGCAGCGTCGAGTAGAGCAGTTGCCGGTAGTAGGAGGCCGCCCCGGCGTCCGACACGAAGTCGCTCGTCAGCCCGAACTCCTCCATGATCACGGGAAGTCCGTCCGTCGCCGCGAGCTCCGCGATGTAGGCCGCCTTCAGGTGCTGGCGGACCTGGTCCGTCTCCATCCGGTAGACGTGCGGCCCGATGAAGTCGGTGAACTTCGCCAGGTCGCGCACCGAGAAGCCGTTGTCGTGCCCCGTCGTCTCGATGCCCCACGACCCGTCCCCGACCGCGACCGGCTGCGTCGCGCCGCCCGCGCGCACCGCATCCACCAGCAGCGACGCCCACGCGTCCACGATGGGACGCGGCGCCTCGCCGCCGTAGATCGGCACCTCGTTGGTCAGCAGCCATCCGGCGACCGCGGGATGCGCGGCGAACCGCGAGGTCAGCTCCCGCACGTACCACGCCTGCCGGCCGACGAACCAGACGTCGTGGTACAGGTCGCGCCCGTCGCGCCAGGCAGGATCCCAGTTCTCGCCGGACATGTGCCCGACGAGGAACGTCGGGACCGTCGTCATCCCGATCTCCGAATGGGCGTCGAGGAAGTCGGCGAAGCTGGCGATGCACTGCTCGTCGAGCGAGTCGGGCGTCGGGTGGAAGTCGGGCCAGTAGAAGAACGAGCGCGTCATGTTGAGGCCGTGCTCGGCGAGCACGCGCAGCTCGTCCCGCACGATGCCCGCGTCGTAGCGCGTCCACATGAGCGGGCCGCCGGTGCGCGACCAGAAGTTGGCGCCGAGCCACACCACCGGGGCGTCGTCGACCTGCAAGACCGGGGAAGGACGATCCATGATGCCTTTCAGAGGGAGGTGCGGACGTGCGTCACTTGACCGCGCCGGCCGTGAGGCCTGCGACGAAGTTGCGCTGCAGCAGCAGGAACGCGACGACGATCGGGATGGAGACGACCAGCGACGCCGCCATGATCTGGTTCCAGTACACGTTCGTCTGGGTCGAGTACAGCTGCAGGCCGACCGCGAGCGTCCGGTTCTCATCCGTCGTCATCACCGACGCGAACAGCACCTCGCCCCAGCTCGTCATGAACGAGTAGATCGCGACGGCGATGAGGCCGGGACGCGCCGCGGGCAGCACGACGTGCCACAGCGCGCCCATCGGGCCCGACCCATCCACTTTCGCTGCCTCGTCGAGGTCACGCGGGATGCCGTCGAAGTAGCCGGCGAGCATCCAGATCGAGAAGGGCAGCACGAACGTGAAGTACGTGATGATGAGGCCCCAGCGCGTGCCGACCAGCTGGATCCCGGTCGCCTGGTTGATGTTGACGAAGATGAGGAACAGCGGCAGCAGGAACAGCACGCCGGGGAACATCTGCGTGGACAGCACCGTCGTCGTGAACGCCGTCCGGCCCTTGAAGCGGTAGCGCGACACCGCGTAGGCGGCGAACACGGCGATCACGAGCGAGATCAGGGTCGCTGCGCTCGACACGATCAGGCTGTTCACGAAATAGTTCGCCAGCGGCACCGTCGACCACATGTCGATGAACGGCTGGATGGTGAACGTCTGCGGCCACCAGGTGAACGCGGACTGCACCTCGGACAGCGGCTTCAGCGACGAGGTGATCATCACGTAGAGCGGCACGACCGTGAACACGGTCAGCACGGCGATGGTCACCCAGCGGAAGACGTGGGATGAGCGGGTCTCACGCATTGCGGTTCCTCCGGTTCACGAAGAGCAGGTAGATGCCGGTCACGACCAGCAGGAACAGCAGCAGGAGGACGCTCATCGCGGCTCCCGAGCCGAAGTTCCAGGTCAGGAACGACGCGTTGTAGATGTGGAACGAGATCAGGTCGCCGGCCGCGGGTTGGGCCGTGCTCCCGAAGAGGACGTAGGGCGTGTTGAAGTCGTTGAACGTCCACAGGAACATCACCAGGAGCAGCACGGCGTTCACCGGGCGCAGCATCGGGAGGGTGATGGCGCGCCACTGCCGGAACGGCTTAGCGCCATCCACCGCCGAAGCTTCGTACACGTCCGTCGGGATGGACTGCAGCCCCGCCATCAGCATCAGGAACGCGAACGGCCACAGCCGCCAGATCGCGACGATGACGATCGACCAGAAGGCGTTCCCGCCGATCAGCCAGAACGGCTTGTCGCCCGGCAGGTGCAGGTTGTCGAACAGGAAGTGGTTGATCGCGCCTGTGTCCTTCTGGAACATGAACTTCCAGGTGATGATGCCCGCGTAGAGCGGCAGCGCGTACGGCACGAGGAACAGCGTGCGGAAGAACGAACGCCCCCGGAACCGGCCCTGCAGGGCGACGGCGGCGGACATCCCGAGCACCCAGGAGAGGCCGACGACGAGGATGGTGAAGCCGACCGTCACGAAGAACGACTGGAGCAGCCCCTTGCCGACGGATCCGGAGAAGTCGAGCGCGACGGCGTAGTTCTTGAGGCCGACGAACGGCGCCTCGCCCCAGTTGGCGATGTAGAACTTGGTCAGCTGGGTGAAGCTGATCCAGATGCCCGTGAGCATCGGGACGACGTGGATGAGCAGCTCGAACAGGATGGCCGGGAGCAGCAGCAGGAAGGGCAGCCACCATCCCTTCGGGCGGCGGCGCTTGGGCTTGGGGGGTGCGGCGGGCGGCGTCGTGGTCGCCGGCCCGCGGACGTCTGTCGTCGTCGACATGAGTCTCCTTGAGGATGTGGCGGTTCACCGGGCGGGATGCGGCGGTGGCGCATCCCGCCCGGTGAGTGATCGTGATCGGCGGATCAGCCGCCCAGGGACTGCTTGACCTGGTCCTGCGCGTTCTGCATCGCCGTCTTGATGTCGGCGTCGCTGACCGTGCTGCCGGTGGCGATCTTGGCGAACATGTCGTTCATCGCCTTGCCGACCGTGTTCTCGAACTGGTCCTCAGCGGGCACCAGCGGCAGCGGCTTCGTCATGTCGTTGTAGATCTTCTGGAAGGTCGCGGCCTCGTCGGCGTTGTCCGTGAAGCCCGGCTTGACGCCGTTCAGCACGGGCAGCACCGCGTACGGCTTCGCCAGCTTGCCCTGGGTGGACTCGCTCGTCATGTACTTGACGAACTTGAGGGCCGCATCCTTGTTCTTCGTGTTCTTGAAGATGGAGAGGTTGATGCCGGCCGGGAAGCTGGCGATCTTCTTCGCACCTTCCGGCGCGGGGAACGGGACGACGCCGTACTGGTCGCTCTTCATTCCGTTGGAGACGATGGAGGCGTCCGCGTTGTTCTGGCTGAGGATCATCGCGACCTTGCCGGTGGCGAAATCGTTGACCGCCTGCACGCCGTTGTCGTACTGGGCGTTGGAGGGGTTGACGACCTTGTCGGTCTGCATCAGGTCGAGGTAGCGCTTGATGCCGTCGATGTTCGCCTGCTGCGTGAACGTCGGGTTGCCCTTGCTGTCGAACCACTCGCCGCCGTTCTGCGACGCGTTGATGAAGGCGAAGTGGACGTTCTCGGTGTAGCTGCCCGCTGCGAGCGAGAAGCCGTACTGGGTGCCGGTGGTGAGCTTCTTGGCGGCGGTCACCAGCTCCTCCCACGTCGTCGGCGGCTGCAGGCCGGCGTCGCTGTACATCTTCTTGTTGTAGTAGAGGCCGTAGGCGAGGCCGTAGAGCGGGACGCTGGTGACGGGCTTGCCGGGTGCGCCACCGGTCTCGAGCGCGGTCTTCACGAATTTGTCGCTGCCGCCGATGCTCTTCATGCTGGCGTCGTCGAACGGCAGGAACGCTCCGGTCGCCTGCAGGGAGGCGGCCCACGTGTTGCCGATGTTCAGCACGTCCGGCCCCTGGCCGGAGGTGACGGCCGTCTGGATGCGCGTCTGCAGGTCGTTCCAGCCGATGACCTCGAGCTTGACCTTGACGCCGGTCTCCTTGGTGAACTCGTCGAGCACCGGGGTGAGGACCTGCTTGTCGTTGGCGAGGCTGGTGCCCTGGTTGCTCGCCCAGTACGTGATCGTCGCGCCGCTGGACGACGATCCGGATCCCGAGCTGCTGCAGCCCGCGACCACGAGCGAGACCGCCGCGGCTACTGCCGCTGCGGCGATGGCGCGTTTCCTCATTGTGTGACTCCTTCGTCTCTTGATGGGGGCGCGTGCCGGTCTGGTGCGAGTCCGAGCGGGGTGCGCCAGGGGAAGCCTAACTTAACCGGTTCAGGTGTCAATCCTTGACTTCACCCCGTCCGAGGGTATACGCGTCGTTCCCCTTGCGCCGCCGGCCGGCGTCGCGCATCCCGCGCCACCGGCTCCGGTCGCCCGAGCCCGCCTCCGCCGGCGCCGGGCATCCCATCTCACCGAAGTGCTCGTTGTTGCACACTCGCACGGCGTGTCGACTCCAGCTACGAGGAGGGCCCGAGGGGGACGGGAGAGGT
>JBQCCO010000006.1:0-2359 GCA_051962155.1 Leifsonia sp.
CCACCAGCGACACGAACTCGGTGGCGGCCTCCTTCGTCCAGCGTTGCCGGACGAGTTCTGCGACGATGCGTTTCCCGCCCCGTCCCGCCTTGATTTCGCGAGCGACTTCTTCGAACGTTTCAGCCGCCGACTGATCGCTGGTACCCTGCCCCGACAACCTCAACTCCTTGCCAGTGTTGTGTGAACGCACCGCGGGCGCCTGCCGCAATCCGGCACGTGCATTCAGCTTAAACGATCCCCCGACGGCATACCAGCGTCTGCCCGGAGCCGTCTCGGAAGCGGAGTGCCACCAGCATGGCAAGAGACATCGATGGAACCCCACGGTGATCACGAACGTCTATGAACTGCTCACGCGCTCACGCTTTGTGGAGTTGCGCTCTTTTTCTCGGATGGGAGTTGTGGACCTGAAAAGCCGGTAAAGACTCTGCCGAGGCGGAGTCAAACGAATCCCCCTCACCCTGACATGGACGGACCAGTCAAGAGACGTGGCATGAGTTTCGTTTTTCAGGAATCAGGGCATGACTGCTAACTGCCTGGGACACTGACTTCGACCGGAGCGGCGGTCGCGGGATCGCGACGGTGGATCACTCTGAGATTCGTGGGTTGGTTACCAACAGTTCAGGTTTCCGTCGGGGGCTGTGCTACTGTCTGCCGGCGGGCGTGTCGCTTTCGCGATGCCACAAGGGTGAGGCGAGAATTCCCCCATACCGTACCGACGCTCCGGGTCGAAGCAGGTCTCCTCTCTTGGTTCCATGTTTCTGTGATCAGTTCAACGTGTGTCGTGTGTCTACATCCAAGCCAGATTCAACGAGCGGGAACGGGCCGACGCCGAAGAGACCTCAAATCCATCTCGTAGGTGGCGGCCCGTTCCCGCGGACCGGAGCCGGGAGATGCCACCTGGGGCGGCAGCGTGGCCCGTGCCGCCGCCCAGATGAAGCCCGCCAGCTCCCGAGCCAGCGCCACTGCGATCTTGTTGGGCGTTTTGCAGGCCCGTTTCATCCTTGCGGCCTTGGCCCGCAGCCTGAGCCTGGCCTTGTCGGCGATCGCGGTGATCTCAGGTGCCACGTTCTCACGCCGCTTCTGCAGCGTGGCGCTCACCACGGGAGTGCTGTTGTAGTAGTGCCAGGCCGCCTCCATCAGGAGCCGGCGCACATGCCGATTGCCCGTCTTGGTGATGCCTCCCTGCCGACGCGTTGGACCGGTGGTGTGCTCGGACGGAACCAGGCCCATATAGGCCATGAACCCCGAGGCCCGCTCGAACCGCTCGAAGTTCCCCACCTCAGCGGCCACACCCACGGCTGTCACGAGGTCGATGCCATGAAAGGCCTGCAGGTTCCTGACCAGAGGCGCCAGCACCCATTCGTCTACCAGTTCGGCAATGTGATGCGTCAGCCGTTCGACGCGCTCGTGGGCCTGTTGCGCGGTCTGCACGTAGTCGTCGAACACCACCTGCTGTGCGGGATCTTCAAATCGCTGACGCGCAATCCAGGCCCAGTGCTTGAGGGTCCAGTTCTGCTTGCCTTCCGTGAACCGATGATCATTTCGCAGCAGGAATTTCAACAGGTGCTGCCGCGCTCTCCGCTCGGCCAGGCGGGCATCATCGCGGGCCCGTTCCAGGTCGCGCATGGCCTCGGTATGCTCATCCGGCACCCAGACCTCGGTGAGATTTCCTGCGCGGAGATAATGCGCGAGATTACAGGCATCGCGGCGATCGGTCTTGATCCGCACGCCGGCTTGTTTGGGAACCATCGAGGGTGCGATCACACTACACACAACTCCCTTCCCACGCAGGAACCGCTGCAGACCAAAACCAGTTGGACCAGCCTCATAGCAGACCCGCAACTCCGCGAGTTCACCGAGCTTCCGAAGCTCCTTGAGCAGCCGAGGCTCGTCGAACGGGATGGTCTTGAGGAACTGAGCGGGAGTATCGCCATCAGCGACCGCGATCACGATTGTCTCCGCATGGACATCCAAACCGACGTGACGTACGCTTGCTTTCATCGGACCAGCCTCACGTTTGTGGCTCTGGGGTGGTGGTAAAAGTATTGCTTCCACACTAACCCACGTTTTGCGTGATCGCTGGTCCGTCCATTTTGTCTGCCCTCTCCCGCGAGGGGAGAGGGTGTTGGCATGGCCGTTTGGGGAGGCGGGGGTCGGGAGACGGCTCCCTCGCTGACGCTTCGGGTTACCATTCACTGCGCGAATCAGGGGGGCGCTGAACGGCCCATACAGGGCCGATGTCGTTCATTCCATCCGGTACCCAGGGCTCCGTCGCCTACGGCTCCGTCGGCCTGGGCTGTTTGAACGGGCCCTTCGGGGCCGCTACGGCTGGGCCGCAGCAGAGAGTAGAGGGTGGAAA
>JBQCCO010000007.1:0-5235 GCA_051962155.1 Leifsonia sp.
CATCACGAGGCCGGGGTCGAAGATCCCGAACAGCTGGATGACGCGGGCGTTCACATCCCGGTACTCCTCCACCAGGCCGCCGAACTCCTTCTCGTTGCGCTTCTCCTTGCGGAACGCCTTGACCGCGCGGATGCCGGTCATCGTCTCCACGAAGTGCACGATCACCTTCGCCGACGCCACCCGCGAGATGCGGAAGAGCGCCTGCGACCGCTTCTGGAACCAGCGCGTCAGGAAGTACAGCGGCACCAGCGACCCGAGCAGCACTAGTCCGCTGACCCAGTCGATCGAGAACAGCGCGACTGCGATGAACAGCATGTACAGGAAGCCCTGCACCAGCTGGTTGATGCCCGAGTCGAGCAGTTCGCGGATCGAGTCCAGGTCGCTCGTCTGGCGGGAGATGATCCTGCCGGAGGTGTACGACTCGTGGAACTCCAGCGACAGCTTCTGCGTGTGCAGGAACACCCGCTTGCGCAGATCGAGCAGGATGGCCTGGCTGATCCGCGCGCTCAGGACGGTGTACCACGCGATCAGGGCAGCGCCGATGACCCCCGTGAACAGGTAGGCGACGCCGGCGGCCGCCAGCGGGAACCAGTCCTGCTTCAGCAGGGCCGGCAGACCGTTGTCGATGCCGAACGCGATGAGCGCCGGACCGGCCACCTGGGCGGCCGTGCTCACCACGACCACGATCGCCGTCAGCAGCAGCCGCATCCGCAGTGGATGCAGCAGCGAGCCCAGCAGGCGCAGCGAACGGCGCCGGACCTGCCGGCTCTCCTCTTTGCTGAGGTCGTTGCGCTCTTCGCCTTCGACGCCCAGCACTGTCGTCGTGCTCACAGGTTCACCTCCTCGAGGATCTCGTCGTTCTCTTCGTCCTCCAGGCTGGAGATGACGAAGCGGTAGTGCTCGCTGGTGGCGAGCAGTTCATGGTGGGTGCCGACCGCGGTCACCCGGCCGTCTTCCAGCAGTGCGACCCGGTCGGCGAGCATCACCGTGGAGGGGCGGTGCGCGACGATCAGCGCGGTGGTCGCCGCCAGCACCCGCCGCAGCGCCGCCTCGACGAGCGCCTCCGTGTCCACATCCAGCGCCGACAGCGGGTCGTCGAGCACCAGGATGCTCGGGTCGGCCGCGACCGCACGGGCCAGCGCGAGACGCTGCCGCTGTCCTCCCGACAGGCTGAGCCCCTCCTCGCCGACCTTCGTCTCGACGCCCTCGGGGAGGTCGTAGACGAAGCCGGCCTGCGCCACATCGAGTGCCTCGGTGAGCACGCGCTCCGCCTCAGCGGAACCCGGGTCGAGGTCGTCGCGGCCGAGCAGGACGTTGTCGCGCACGGAGGCCGAGAACAGCGTCGCGTCCTCGAACGCCATGGCGATCGCCTTGCGCAGGTCGTACCGGGTCAGGTCGCGCACATCCACGCCGTCCACCGTGATCGCACCGCCCGTGACGTCGTACAGCCGGGTGGTGAGCGCGGTCAGCGTCGATTTGCCGGAGCCGGTGAGACCGACCAGAGCCATGGTCTCCCCCGGGCGCACCGTCAGCCGGACACCGTCGAGCAGGTCCGGGAAGCGTTCCGGCGAGTCCTGGTAGCGGAAGTGCACGTCGTCGAAGACGAGCTCGCCGCGCGGCTCGGCGATGCGCTTGGGCTCTGGCGGATCGGTGATCGCGTTGACCTCGTCCATCACATCGAAGAAGCGGTCGGCCGCCGTGCGGGTGTCGAAGGTCATCGACAGCAGGAAGCCGATGGACTCCACCGGGAAGCGCAGCACGGTCGCCGTGGCGAAGAACGCCACCAGCTCGCCGACGGACAGCTGGCCCTGCGTCGACAGCCACACGCCGACGACCAGGCAGATGCCGAACGCGACATCCGGGACCAGCAGCAGCCAGAGCCAGATACCCGCGATGGCCTTCGCCTTGGCGATCTCCGTGCCGCGGAGCTGCTCGGCGCGCGACTCGAAGCTCTTCAACGCGTGCTTGCCGCGACCGAACGCCTTCAGCACGCGGATGCCGTGCACCGACTCCTCGACAGCCGTCGCCAGGTCGCCCGCCTGATCCTGGCTGCGCCGCGCGATGACGGAGTACTTGTTCTCGAACACGAAGCCGTAGATCCAGAGCGGGACGGAGCACACCAGGAAGATGAGCCCGAGGACCCAGTTCCAGCTGATCAGGATGCCGAACCCGACCACGATCGTCACCACGTTCACGACGAGCAGCACGATGCCGAAGGAGAGCCAGCGGCGGATCAGACTGAGGTCGCTGACGGCGCGCGACAGCAGCTGCCCGCTGGGCCAGCGGTCGTGGAAGGCGACCGGCAGATCCTGCAGCTGCGCGTACAGCGCGTTCCGCATCCGCGCCTCCACGTGGGTGCCCGGGGTCAGCACGAACCAGCGGCGCAGCGAGATGAACACGGCCTCCGCCGCGCCCAGGCCGACCACGAGCAGGGCCGCGGGCCACACCGCTGCCGGGTCACCGGCCGAGAGCGGGCCGTCGACGAGCCAGCGCAGCACCTGCGGGATGCTCAGCGCCACCAGGCTGGCGAGCAGCGCTGCGACCATGCCGAGCACGATCCGCGGGGCGGCGGACTTGGCGAACGGCAGGACGCGCAGCAGCGTGCGTGCGGTGCTCTTCCGCTTGTTCGTCTGAGGGTGTGAGTTCTGAGGTGCCTGGACGACAGACATCGATGATCCGTTTTCTGTGAGTGTTCCGACGTTGCGGGGTCGGCGGCGAGCACGCGGAGGAGTCGCCGAAGGCACTGCCTGGAGCGGCAGAGCCCTGTGAGTGGATGCGTGGGGCGCGGTAGTCGGCGCACCCGGTGTCGCGCGGTGGAGCGGCGCGCAGAGGAGGCGGGAGCTACCGCCCGGACGGTCGGGCGGCGGCCACGTACGCGGCGACGAACCCGGGCACGGTGAGCTTTCGTGCGGTCTCGATCGTCGTCATGGCTTCCTCCCAGCCTCGATGAATACGTCCGTTGTGCTGCAACAAGGCAGCCCTACAGACTATTGCCAGGTTGGCGGAATCCGCAAGATTTTTCTTCTGCGCCCCCGGCGAACCGTGGATACAGGGGTCAGGTACGACGGCGGCGTGCGGCGTCGCGCGGGTGCGGTGCGGTCAGCGGATCCGGACCGACAGGCAGGTGACGCAGCCCTCGAGCTTCTCGAACTCCGAGATGTCCACCTGGATGACGGTGTAGCCGAGACTCTCGACCAGCGCCACCGACTGCGGCGCCGACGACGACATCAGCACGGTGTCGTCCGCGAGCACGACGACGGCGGTGCCGTGCGCCTCGGGGACCGGCAGGAAGCGCTCGAAGATCCGGGGGTCGTCGACGATCGGATCGTAGCCGATGACCGTGCCGTCCGGCAGGGCGGTGACGGTGGTCTTCAGGTGCAGGGCCTTCGTGACCGGCACCGCGACCACGTCGTACCCGAGCGGCCCGGCCAGGGCGCGCAGCTGGCGCACGCCCTCCGCGTTGGTGCGGCCGCCGCGGCCGACGTACACGGTCGAGCCGACCTTGAGCACGTCTCCGCCATCCAGGGTCCCCGGCGCCTCGATGCGTTCGAGGCGCAGGCCCTGCGCCCGCAGTGCGGCCTCGGTGCCGGCGGTCTCGCCCTGGCGCGACTCGGCGCCGGGGCGGGCGATGACGGCGGTCTCGCCGAGGACGACGGCGGTGTCCTCGACGAAGACCGAGTCGGCAAGCTGGTCGGCAGCAGCGACCTCGACGGTTCGCCAGCCGGCCGCGGAGAGGGCGGCGACGTAGGCGTCCCACTGCGTGTCGGCGAGCTCGGCGTCGATCTCCTGCGGGTCGATGTGCGTGATCAGTCCCTCGGCGAGGTTGGCGGCCGGGATGCGCACCAGCGCGATGCGGCGCTCGCCCCGCTCTCCGCCCACCACCGCATGGAACACGGCGTACCCGGCGGTCGGGAAGGCCACGGCGACGGCCAGCCAGAACGGCAGGTTGATGCCGATGAACGACTGGAAGAGCTGGCCCCACGTGCTTCCCGAGAACGGCACGCTCAGCACCGTGAACAGGATCAGGGTGCCGAGCACCGTGCTCACCAGAGCGAGCACGATGCCCGTCACCACAGCGATCCATCGCCGGTCCATCGCCCCGAGCAGCGCCGCCGCGAAGCCGAGGACCAGCGCGACGAGCGCGTTCCAGCCGACGTACGGCGTGGCGTTCGTCAGGGCGCTGGACTGGAGCTGGCTGGCCACCAGGATCACGAACGTCGCAGCGACGAAGCCGATAGCGGCGGTTGCGAGGGCGGACGAGAAGGAGGCGATGAGGCGGCGGCCCCAAGAAGACGTCATGAGACCCCACCCTAGCGGAGCGCCGCTATGCGTTCGCTGGTTCCCGCAGCCGTCCCAGAGCGAGCTCCTCCGCGGCCTGGAGGGTGGTGATCCCGCGCTCATCGGCCGTGCGGAAGATCCCGGCGACCGTGTCCCCGATCCGCTCAACGCGCTCCTGGGTCGCCTCCGCTGTGACGCCCTCGCCCATCATGTCGAGGAAGATCACGCCGCCCGCGTTGACGACGAAGTCGGGCGCCCACAGGATGCCGCGCGCGGCCAGCCGCTCGGCTCCCGAGCGCTCGGCGAGCTGGTTGTTGGCCGGTCCGACGACCGCGGCGACCCGCAGCTCGTCGATGACCTGGTCGGTCAGAACTCCGCCGACCCCGGCCGGGACGAACAGGTCGCCCTCGACGCGATGCGCCTCCTCCGGCTCGACCCAGGTGGCGCCGAGGGCGTCGGCCAGCGCGCGCTTGGCCGGGTTCACATCCGTGACCGTCAGGATCGCGCCTTCGCTCGCCAGGCGCGTCGCGATGATGGACCCGACGTGCCCGAGCCCCAGCACGGTGACCCGGCGTCCGGCCACGGCGCGCTCTCCGAAGGCGCGCTCGAGGGTGGCCTGCAGGCCGGCGTAGACGCCGGTGGCCGTGGCGTCGCTCGGCTCGCCGACGCCGCCCTGCGACGGCGGCAGCCCGCAGACGTGCGCGGTGCGGGTGGCCACGACCGCCATGTCGTCGGCGATCGTGCCCACATCCTCGGCGGTCATGTAGATGCCGCCCAGCGTCTCGACCGCGTCGCCGAGATCGAGCATCGCCTCGTAGCGCTCCGTCGGGGTGAGAACGGTGCCGCGCGGGACGTAGACCACCGCCTTGCCCCCGCCGCGGTTGAGGCCGGCGGCGGAGTTCTTCATCGTCATGCCCTCGGCGAGACGCAGCGAGTCGGCCACCGCCTCCTGCCAGG
>JBQCCO010000008.1:0-4761 GCA_051962155.1 Leifsonia sp.
CGACCCCGTTCGCCGCACTGATGAGAGAAGAAGACTCATGAAGCTCACTGTCAGCCTCCAGGTCACCCTTGACGGTGTCGCCCAGGCGAACGGCGGGAACAACGAAGAGATGGATCCCGGATTCACCCGCGGCGGCTGGGCGCTCCCGCTCAACGATGACGACGCGGTGGGGTACATTCTCGATACCTGGCAGCGACCGGACGCCTTCCTGCTCGGGCGGAAGACGTACGGTCTGTTCGAAACGTACTGGGGTGCTCGCAGTGACGACGCCGGCTTCGGTGAGGCGATCAGCTCCAAGCCGAAGTATCTGGTTTCCACCACGGTGACAGATCCGACGTGGGAGCAGACCACGGTCATCTCCGGCGATGTCGCGGCCCGCCTGCACGAGCTCAAGGAGGAGCCCCATGGCGAGCTGCTCGTGGTGGGCAGCACAGCGCTCGCGCGGTGGCTGCTCGAGAATGAGCTGGTCGACGAGTTGAACCTGCTGCAGTTCCCGGTGATCGTCGGCGAGGGCGAACGCGTGTTCCCCGCGCAGGGAACCGACTTCGCACTCGACCTGATCGACTCACGCATTTTCCGTACGGGCATCGTCGCCCTCACCTACCGGGTGGGCGGTCGCCCCGAGTACGCCTGAGCGAGAGAATCGGGAGTCGCTGATCGGCTATGCGCCGCCGGATCTCGCTTCAGGTCATGGACGAGCTCGTCCCGGCCTCGACTACTCCTCGCGCGGGTTCAGGTGGTCGCGCCTCTCCCGATGGCGACGGATTCCACGGCGCCTCTCGCCGGGCCTAGCGCCACTGGCGGCGCGATGACCGCGACCCCCTGCGGTTCGAGCGTCATTCCCAGCGCGTCCGCACCGCTCAACAGGTCGATGCCCTCCTGCACCAGGGTCACGGCCGAGGCACCATGGTTGATCACGAAGAGGGCCTCCCCGCGTTGCACCGTCTCCACGAAACCGTGCTCTCCGCCGACTACTCGGGTGGGGACCGCGAGGCCGCTCTCCGCGATGAGCTCGGCGACCAGCTTCGCCGTGTCGTCGCGCCCCAATCGGGTCGCCAGGTACCAGGCGGCTCCGGCTCCTCTCGCTTTCCGTGTGAGCGCTGGCCAGCCGCTCAGCGGACCTCCCTCGAACACGGCGCGCACCGAGGCATCGCGGACGTGGACGGATTCGCTCCACTCGTGACCCCTCACAGCCTGCGCACCGAAGACCTCCCCGCGCACCGCCACGGTCGGCGCGATGGTCGACTCCGGGGCCACCGGGATCGCGCCCGGCCGCGCCCACGCCCCGCCGAGCGGCCAGAACTCCTCGATCCACACACCGAGCGTCGTCTGCAGGTCGCCGAGGTAGCCTCCGAGCCTCACCCGGAGGTTCTGGTCGACGATGCCGGTCTGGCTGGTGACGAGCACGGTCGATCCGGCGGCCGCGGCGGCGTCGATGGCGGCGGCCTGGGCGTCGGTCAGCACGAACAGGCTCGGGGCGATCACGATCGGGTACCCAGTCAGGTCCTCGTCGCCGGGGGCGAGATCCACGGTCAGCCCGGCCTCGGTGAGGGCGGCGTGCCAGTGTGCGGCGAGCGCAAGATAGCTCGAGGTCGTCGGGAGGCCGGCCTGCTCGATCGCCCACCTGCTGTCCCAGTCGAAGACGACAGCGGCGTGCGCGCGTGTCCGTGTCCCCAGCACAGACCCGAGCGACGCGAGTTCCGAGCCGAGCCGTTCGACCTCCCGCCAGATCCGCGTGTCGGTTCCCGCGTGGGGCACCATCGCGGAGTGGAACTTCTCGGCTCCGGCCGCCGACTGTCGCCACTGGAAGAAGAGGATGCCGTCGGCGCCGCGCGCGAGCGCCTGGTACGACAGCGCGCGCATCTGCCCCCGGGCCTTCGGCACGTTGACCGGCCGCATGTTGACGGCGCTGGTCGACTGCTCCATGAGCAGCCACGGCTTGCCGCGGCCGAGCGAGCGCATGAGGTCGCGCGCCATCGCGGAACCGCGCGCGGCGTCCGGATCCGCCGGGTCCGGGTAGAGGTCGTCCGAGATGACGTCGACGTGCGGCGCCCAGGCCCAGTAGTCGAGGTTCCGGAACGTCCCCATGAAATTGGTCGTGACCGGGATCTCGGGAGTGAGTTCCCGGAGGACGGCCTTCTCGTCCAGGAAGCACGCCAGGAGTTCGTCCGAGCTGAATCGGTCGAAGTCGAGCGACTGCGTCGGATTCGGGAAGGCAGGCGTCGCACGTGGCGGAAGGATCTGCTCGAAGGAGCCGTACGACTGTGACCAGAACGCTGTGCCCCATGCCGTGTTGAGCGCGTCGATGGTGCCGTACTTGACCTGAAGCCAGCGTCGGAACGCGGCCGCCGACTCGTCGCAGTAGCAGCGGGAGACATTGCATCCGTACTCGTTGTTGATGTGCCACATCACCACCGCAGGATGCGAACCGTACCGTTCCGCGATCTTCCGGGTGAGCTGCCGGGCTGCCCTGCGGTAGGCCGGAGAACTCGGGCAGTAGCCCTGACGCGAGCCTGGCGAGAGCCGGACACCCTCCGCTGTGATCGGCAGCGACTCCGGATACCGGTGCGACAGCCACGGCGGCGGTGCTGCTGTGGCCGTTGCGAGGTCCACCTTCACGCCGTTCTCGTGCAGCAGGTCGAGGACGCTGTCGAGCCAGCCGAACTCGTAGCGGCCCTCCTCCGGTTCGAGCAGCGCCCAGGCGAAGACGCCGACGGTGACGAGGTTGACACCGGCGCGGCGCATGAGGTCGACGTCTTCGTCCCACACCGCCTCCGGCCACTGCTCGGGGTTGTAGTCGCCGCCGAACCACGGGCTGTCGGTGAAAACGGGACGCATCGGTACGAGCTTCCTTCTCTGAGGGCGTGTCTACTTGATCGCGCCTGCACTGATGCCGTCGACGATCTGACGTTGTGCGAACAGGTAGAAGACGAGGACCGGGACGATGGAGATCAGCGTCGCGGCCAGGAGGATCTGCGGTTGGGGGGTCTCGGCGGAGACGAAGCTGGTCAGGCCGCGCTGGACCGGCATCAGCGAGTTGTCGTTGAAGATCACGAGGGCCATCAGGTACTCGTTCCAGACCGCGAACGCCTGGATGACGGCGACGGCGGCGAGCCCGGGCCTTGCGAGAGGCAGCATGATCCGGAAGAAGGTGCCCAGGGCGGAGGCGCCGTCCAGTGCCGCCGCCTCCTCGAGGTCCTTCGGCTGGGAGGCGAAGAAGCTGCGCATGATCAGCGTGGAGATCGGGATGCCCGTCGTGATCAGGATGAAGATGTAGCCCTGCCGGGTGTTGGCCAGGTCGAGTGCCAGCAGGACCTTGTACTGAGCGAGGAACATCGCGGGTGCCGGGATGATCATCACGGCGAGGATCAGGCCCGTGAAGACGCCCTTTCCCGTGAAGTCGATCCGCGCCAGTGCGTATCCGGCCAGGCTCGACACCAGCAGGATGCCGGCGACCGCGCACAGCGTGTAGACGATGCTGTTCGTCATGTACACGCCGAGGTTGCCCTTGACCCACGCCGTGGCGAAGTTCTGCCACTGCGGCACCGCGGGGATCAGCGCGTCGCCCTTCAGGAGCTCGGGCAGGCTCTGCATCGAACCCGAGATCATCCACAGGATGGGGAACAGCGCGCTCAGCGCCGCCGAGACCAGCAGGGCGTAGAGCGCGACTCGGGCCGGGCGCACCGGTCTGCGTCCTGTGCGCACCTGAGCCGTCGCCGTCTTCTCGCGAAGCCCGACGTACTCGGGCGCGTCCGTTGTCGTCATGGTCGTCTTCCTTTCCGCTCAGGCGTTGGCGCGACGGCGCGAGAAGCCGAGCTGGAACAGCGACAGCAGGATGAGGGCGCCACCGAAGATCACCGACATGGCGGCGGCTGCGCCGTAGTTGTTGTACGTGAACGCCTGCGTGAAGATCTGGAGCGTGGGCACCATGGTCGTGTAGCCGGGGCCGCCGTTGGTGAGCACCTGTACCGTGCCGAAGATCTGCAGTGCTGCGAGCAGGGTGAGCAGGCTGACCACCGTCGTCACAGGCGCGAGTTGCGGCCAGGTGATGTACCGGAACTTCGCCCAGCCGCGAGCGCCGTCGAGCTCAGCCGCTTCGTAGAGGTACTTCGGGATGTCCTGGAGGCCGGCGAGGAACAGGATGAAGCCGAACCCCCAGTGCAGCCAGAGGAACACGGCGACGACGGCGAGCATGGCGACGTTGGGGTCGTTCAGCCAGTCGTGGCGGAAAAACCCGAGTCCGGTCCAGCCGAGGATCTTGTTCACGACACCCGAGCGCGGGTCCAACATAGCCGAGAACACCATCCCGACGACGACCACCGAGAGCACGCTGGGCAGATAGTACACGGTGCGGAAGAACGTGCGTCCCTTGCGGACGGCGTTCACGGCGAGCGCCATGATCATGGAGACGCCGTTGCCGACCACGAAGCCGACGACGCCGAAGATGAGCACGTTCTTCATCGAGGTCCAGAACGCGACGTTCTTGAAGGCAGCCTGGTAGTTGAGGACACCGACCCAGGGTGTGTCCGGGCTGACGCCGTCCCACCTCTGGAAGCTGAGCACGATCGACTCGACGAAGGGCACCAGGGTGAAGACCGCGATCAGAGCGAGCGCCGGCGCCAGGAACAGGTAGCCGGTGATCGCGTTGCGTCGGCCCACCCGGCGCCGCCTTCGCGGGCCACAGCGGGAGCGCCGCCCAGGGGGTGGGGGGTGGGGGGTTGTCACAGGGACGGCTCCCGCGCCCGCATGGCCTACGTCAGC
>JBQCCO010000009.1:0-9349 GCA_051962155.1 Leifsonia sp.
GGCTAATTTACCCCAAACCCACAATCTTACTTACTCCCCCACCCGCCCCCCCCCCTCTAATGTGCGCCTTACACATTTGGCCGCCGTTGCTATCCCCCGGCGGCCCTTCTGTCGCTTCAGGAGCGGCTGCTACGCAGCGTCACTCCCACTCGATCGTTCCCGGCGGCTTCGACGTCACGTCGAGCACGACCCGGTTCACGCCGTCCACCTCGTTGGTGATGCGGTTCGAGATCTTCGCCAGAAGCTCGTACGGGAGGCGCGTCCAGTCGGCGGTCATCGCATCCTCGCTCGACACCGGCCGCAGGACGATCGGG
Source organism: Leifsonia sp. (assembly GCA_051962155.1). Lineage (GTDB taxonomy): Bacteria > Actinomycetota > Actinomycetes > Actinomycetales > Microbacteriaceae > Leifsonia. Next base: position 315 of record JBQCCO010000009.1, read on the forward strand.
TGCCCGTAGGTGCGGCCGTCGCCCTGGACGCCGACCGAGCGGACGTCAGCGAGCAGCACCACCGGGCACTGCCAGATCTCGGCATCGAGGCCGGCTGCCGTCAACTCGGCACGCACGATCGCATCCGCGTCGCGCAGCAGGTCGAGGCGCTCCTGCGTGACCTCGCCGACGATGCGGATGCCGAGACCAGGGCCGGGGAACGGCTGGCGGCCGACGATCGCCTCGGGAAGTCCCAGCTCGCGTCCGATCGCTCGCACCTCGTCCTTGAACAGGGTGCGGAGCGGCTCGACGAGCTCGAACTGGAGGTCCTCCGGCAGCCCGCCCACGTTGTGGTGGCTCTTGATGTTGGCGGTGCCGGCACCGCCGCCGGACTCGACCACATCCGGGTACAAGGTCCCCTGGACGAGGAACCGGATCGGGTCGCCCTCGCTCGCCGCCTCGGCGATCAGGTCGGCCTGGGCCTTCTCGAAGACGCGGATGAACTCCCGGCCGATGATCTTCCGCTTGGTCTCGGGGTCGCTGACGCCGGCGAGCGCATCCAGGAACTGCTTCTGCGCGTTCACGGTCACCAGGCGCACCCCGGTGGCCGCGACGTAGTCCTCCTCGACCTGGCGCGCCTCGTCCTTGCGGAGCAGTCCGTGGTCGACGAAGACGCACACCAGCTGGTCGCCGACGGCCTCGTGGACGAGCGCGGCCGCGACGGCGGAGTCGACGCCGCCGGAGAGCGCGCAGATGACACGGCCGGAGCCGACCTGCGCACGGATGGCCGCGACCTGGTCCGCGATCACGTTGCCGCTGTTCCAGTCGGCAGGGATGCCGGCTGCGCGGTGCAGGAAGTTCTCGAGCACCGCTTGCCCGTACGTCGAGTGCTTGACCTCGGGATGCCACTGGACGCCGTACAGCCGGCGTGCGTCGTTGGCGAACGCCGCGACCGGCGTCCCGTCGGTCGACGCGAGGACCTCGAAGCCCTCCGGCGCCCGGGCGACCGAGTCGCCGTGGCTCATCCAGGCGGTCTGCTCCTCCGGCTGCCCGTCGAGCAGGCTGCCGGACCGCGCGCGGTCCGCGATGCGCACGGCCGTCGACCCGTACTCCCGCTGCCCCGTCTTCGCGACCTCGCCGCCCAGGGCGGTCGCCATGATCTGGAAGCCGTAGCAGATGCCCAGCACCGGAACGCCGAGGTCGAAGATCGCCTCGTCGAGCCGCGGCGCGCCCTCCTCGTAGACCGATGAGGGTCCGCCGGACAGCACGATCCCGGAGGGGCGCTTGGCCGCGATCTCGGCAGCCGTCACCGTGTGCGGCACGATCTCGGAGTACACGTTCGCTTCCCGCACCCGGCGTGCGATCAGCTGGGCGTACTGCGCGCCGAAGTCGACGACGAGGACGGGCCCGGACGGGTTCGCGGAGTCGGCCCCGCTCAGGACGTCGGTGAACGCAGGGTCTGCACTCATGGATTCTCCGCTAATTTGTCGCCTCCACGGGGATCACGGCTTCGGCCTCCCGGCCGGCCAGGTAGGACCGCACTTGCTTGGTGATGCGCGCCTCCACGAAGAACGAGAGGAACGGCACCACGCCGCCGAGGGCGATCATGACGAACTTCGCGAACGGCCAGCGCATCAGCGTCCAGAGGCGGAAGTCCGAGAACAGGTACACGACGTAGAGCCAGCCGTGAGCGATCAGGATGCCGGTGCTCAGATCCACACCGGTCGGGGCGACCGCGTTCTTGACCGGCACGAACGTGAAGGCGCCGTAGTTGCTGAACGCGAAGAGCTCGTAGCCGAGCCCGTACTTGACGATCATCTCGCTGCAGAGGAGGAGCAGCATGATTCCGGTGACGTACGCGAACACCTGGTAGAACCGGAGCGCCCTGCGGATCTTCGGGAAGTCTTCGAGCTTCGGGGCGAGGGGCATGCAGCTATTCTACGTTCCCTGCGGTGGCTGCTTCCTGCGCCGCCAGCTCCCGCTCCTCGTCCTCGCGCTGCTTGGCGTCCTTCACCAACCGGAACCAGAGGAACACCGCGAACCCGGCGAAGATGGCCCACTCGGCGGCGTAGAACACGTTGAGCCAGTTCAGCTCGGTCTGGGCGATCGGCGGCGGGGAGTCGATCTGCACCAGGCCGTCCGGGGCGCCCCGCTCGACGACATAGCCGGCGTACACGTCCATCCCGTCCACGCCCGTCCACAGGTTGTAGAGCTGGCCGATGCCGAGCGTCCGCATCCCGGTCGGGTCCTTCACCTTGTCGGTCGGGACTTCCGGCTGCTCGTCGGGGAGGATGCGGCCGACGACGCGCTGGGGCGTCTCCGGCGCCTCGGCCAGCCGCGCGACAGCGGCCTTCGCCGATGCCTCGTCGGCAGCCCAGCCGCGTGCGACGGCGAGCGCGGCACGGCTGCCGTCGCCGCGCTCGATGTCGACGTGGCCGACCACCCACCAGCCGCTTCTGCCCTTGTTGAGCCGGCCGTGCAGCAGCTGGTAGTCGCCGGGCACGAAGGAACCCGTGAACTCGACCAGCTGGCCGACCGCCACGTCGTGCAGAGGAGCCCCGGGCGTCGCCACCCGCGCGAGCGGGAGCACCGTCTCGGTCGGCGCCTCGACCGCCTTGCCCGAGTCGACCGCACGCTGCAGCTGCCACTGCCCCAGGGCGGCGAATCCCGCCGCGAGCAGCAGCGCGAACACCAGCGCGCCGATCCAGCGCGGGCGCAGCATCATCTGGAAGAGGGTCGTCTCGCCGGTCGACGCCGAGGCTCCCGTGGTCGTTTCGATGGTCAGTCCCGTTCCCGTTCTCCGCCGGCGTCCTGCTGCAGCATCGCCTGCTCGACCATCCGGTCGACGTCGGCCGTGGCCGCATCCACGAGCGCGATCTCCTCGTCGATCATGGGGGCGTGCCTCTTCTTCCGTTCGCGCCGGCGCCTCGGGCCGGCCCGTAGGATCATCGCACCGATCCTCTCGGAGTTCGCTGCGAGGATGGGACCGGCGACGGCCATGATGAGCACGTAGAGACCGGCGACCGGCTGAATGCGCGCATCCAGCCCGGCCGACAGCGACAGGGTCGCGAGGATGAGCGCGAACTCTCCCCGGTTCTGCAGGATCGCGGTGGTGTTGATGCCGCCCTGCACGCCCATCCCGTTGATCCACGCCACGAACTGCCCGGCGGCGATGTTGAGCACGATCGTCATCAGCACCGCGAGCAGCACCGGGACGAGGACCGATGGGAACAGGCCGGGGTTCAACGCCAGCCCGAAGTTCAGGAAGAAGAAGGCCGCGAAGAGGTCGCGCAGCGGGATCGCGATGTGCTCGATCTTGTTGCGGAACTTGGTCGCGCCGAGGACCAGCCCGATCAGGAACGCACCGATCGCGTCGGTGACGCCGAGGACCTCGCCGACGCCGGCGAACAGCACGGCGAAGCCGAAGAACAGGATGGTGAACAGCTCGTCGTCCTTCGTGCGGAACAGCCGCGAGACGAACCGGCCGCCGAACCGCGCGAGGGCGAACATCACCACCAGGAAGACGAACGCGACCGTGAGCTTCCCGACGACCGGCCAGAAGTCGGTCTCGCCGCTCAGCACCACCGACACGATGGCCAGGTAGATCGCGATGAAGATGTCCTCGACGACGGTCACGCCGAGGATCATCGGCGTCTCTCTGTTCGCGAGCCGCCGCAGCTCGATGAGCAGCTTGGTGACGATCGCGGACGAGGATGTGGCGGTCATCCCGGCGATGATCAGCGCTTCGCGGGTCCCCCAGCCGACCCAGAAGCCGAAAGCAAGCCCGACGCCCATGTTGATGAGGATGTACGAGCCGCCGGAGACGATCAGCTTGCCGAAATTGCCGAAGAACTCGTCCTGATCGAACTCCAGGCCCAGGGTGAAGAGCAGCAGGATGAGCCCGAAGATCGCGATGAGCTCGATGTAGCTGCTGTCGAAGTTGAGGGGGAACCAGCCGGTGTGAGGGCTGGCGAGCAGGCCGACGATCATGTAGATCGGAATCGCGGGGAGACCCACCAGCCGGCCGAGGCGCCCGAGCACGTACGCGACGAGCAGGAGGATCCCGAGAACGATGAGGTCTGCGCCGAGATGCATCGTCGATCAGCCTCCGGGCGGCGCGTCGGCGGTGACCCGGTGGGCGACCTCGCCCGTGCGGAAGAACGAGAACGCCTTCGCGACCTTCTCCGGCGTCCCGGCGACCACGAGGGTGTCCCCCGGGAAGACCTTGAAGTCGGGAGCCGGCGCCGGGTTCGCGGAGTCGCCGCGCACCACGGCCACGACCGTGAGCCCGACGAAGCCGCGGTCGCCGGGGGCGCCGAGCTGCTGTCCGGCGATGTAGTCGTCGTAGTCGACGGTGAACCAGTCGATGCTGAGACCCGGGATCTGATCGAGCGCCGTCAGCGCCTCGGTGATCTGCGTGCCGCCGAGCAGCTCGGCCAGGGTGTGGGCCTCGTCCTCGTTCAGCCGCAGGGAGACTTTGGTGACGTCGGCCCCGTCCTCGTGGTCCGAGAAGGTGATCAGGTCGCTGTGACCGGAGCGGTGCGCGATGACCCCGACCTTGCCGCCGTCGTCGGTCACGAACGTGTGCAGCACCCCGACCCCGGGCAGTTTGACCCGTCGAACGTCTACCATCATCCGTCTCCATTCGCCGGGTTCGCCGGCCTTGGGGGTACGGATCCAGTCTACCGGAGGCGCGCAGGGGCCCTCCGGGAGATCGCTCTCCGCGGAAGGCCGTCCGGCCTCCGCTCTCCGGTCGTTCGGCGCCTACGGCTGCGACTTCGCCGCTGCGGCATCCACCTCGACGATGTCGGGGGCCTCGAGCCGGATGCGGTCGGCGGACTCGTCGTCGGGCTGCAGCTGGCTGGCGCGTTCGGCCTCGACGCGCTTGAGGTAGGTGCGCACTTCGCGGTCCTCGCGGCCGGCGTCCCAGCCGAGCACCCGCGCCATCAGGGAGGCCGCGACCGGCGCCGCGGACGCGCCGCGGTCCCACGCCTCGATGGAGATGCGCGTCCGTCGCGCGAGCACGTCCTCCAGGTGCAGCGCGCCCTCGTGGGTGGCCGCATAGACGACCTCCGCCCCGACGTAGTCGTCGGCGCCGGGCAGCGCGTCGGCGAGGGACGGGTCCTCGCGGATGAGCGCGAGGATGTCCTCGGCGAACGTTCCGTACCGGTTCAGCAGGTGCTCGATCCGCGCCACGTGCAGCCCCGACTCCTGCGCGATCCGGTACCGGCGGTTCCACGCCGCCTGGTAGCCCTCCGCGCCGACCAGCGGGATCTCCATCGTGGTGGACTCGGGGATGCGCCCGTCGAGCGCGCTCACCGCGGCATCCACGGCATCCTTCGCCATCACGCGGTACGTCGTCCACTTGCCGCCGGCGATCACGACGAGGCCGGGCACCGAGTGGGCGACCAGGTGCTCGCGCGAGAGCTTCGACGTCTGCTCGGACTCGCCGGCGAGCAGCGGACGCAGTCCGGCGTAGACGCCCTCCACGTCCTCCCGGGTCAGCGGGACGTTCAGCACCTCGTTCACGTGCGCGAGCAGGTAGTCGATGTCGACAGCGGTCGCCGCCGGGTGCGCCTTGTCCAGGTGCCAGTCGGTGTCGGTCGTGCCGATCAGCCACTGGCGGCCCCAAGGGATGACGAACAGCACGCTCTTCTCCGTGCGCAGCAGCAGGCCCATCTTCGACTGGAACCGGTCGCGCGGCACGACGAGGTGGATGCCCTTGGACGCCCGGACCTTGAACTGGCCGCGCTCGCCCACCATCGCCTGGGTGTCGTCCGTCCACACGCCGGTCGCGTTGACGACCTGCTTCGCGCGGATGTCGAACCGCTCGTCGGTCTCCAGGTCGTGCGCCCGGACGCCGACGACGCGCTCGCCGACCTTGATGAAGCCCTCGACCCGCACGCGGGGAGCCACGTGCGCGCCGTAGTGCGCCGCGGTGCGGACCAGGTTCGCGACGTAGCGGGCGTCATCCACCTGGGCGTCGTAGTACGTGATCCCGCCCACCAGCGCGTCCTTGTTCAGAGACGGGATGGCGTTCAGCACCTGCCGCTTGCTCAGGTGCCGGTGGTGCGGGACGCCGGGAGGGCGCCCGCCGGTGTAGGAGAAGATGTCGTACAGCATCATCCCGGCGCCGACGTAGAAGCGCTCCCACACGCGCTGGTGCAGCGGGTACAGGAAGCGCACCGGCTTCACCAGGTGCGGCGCGATGCGCTGCAGCAACAGTCCGCGCTCGATCAGGGCCTCCCGGACGAGCCGGAAGTCGAGCTGTTCGAGATAGCGGATGCCGCCGTGCACGAGCTTCGAGGACCGGCTGGAGGTTCCGGAGGCGAAGTCGCGCGCCTCGACGAGGCCCGTGGTCAGGCCACGCGTCGCGGCGTCCACGGCCGAGCCCGCACCGACGATGCCGCCGCCCACGACGAGTATGTCGAGCTCGGTGCTCTTGAGCGCCGAGATCGCGGCCGCGCGCTCGGCGGGACCGAGCCGCGACGGGTACGTCACGGCCGGGTGGGAGGGAGGGGTGGCGTTCCTGTTGCCGCCCGGAGCTGAATCTGTCATTCGTTCTCTCCCTCCCCGGCCGCCGTCGGCCGGACTGCACCTACCGCACCGCGTGCTACCGCGTCGTGTAGGGCGCGACGACGACCTCGACGCGCTGGAACTCCTTCACATCCGAGTATCCCGTCGTGGCCATGCTGCGGCGCAAGGCTCCCACGAGATTCGCAGAGCCCTCGGCCACCGGAGCCGGGCCGTACAGGATCTCCTCGAGCGGCGCGACCTGACCCACCGCGACGCGATTGCCACGTGGAAGCTGCGCGTGGTGCGCCTCCGCGCCCCAGTGCCAGCCGCCGCCCGGCGCGTCCGTGGCGCGCGCCAGGGTCGTGCCGAGCATCACCGCGTCCGCGCCGCAGGCGATCGCCTTGACGATGTCGCCCGAGCTCCCGAGGCCGCCGTCGGCGATGACGTGCACGTAGCGGCCGCCGGACTCGTCCATGTAGTCCCGGCGGGCGCCGGCGACGTCCGCGACCGCGGTGGCCATGGGCGCGTGGATGCCGAGGGTCGAGCGGGTGGTGGAGGCGGCTCCCCCGCCGAACCCGACGAGCACGCCGGCCGCACCGGTGCGCATCAGGTGCAGCGCGGCGGTGTAGGTGGCCGCGCCTCCCACGATGACCGGCACATCCAGCTCGTAGATGAACTTCTTGAGGTTGAGCGGCTCGACGTTCTTCGAGACGTGCTCGGCGGACACCGTGGTGCCGCGGATGACGAACAGGTCGACGCCCGCCTCCACCACGGTCTCGTACAGTTCCTGGGTCCGCTGAGGGGACAGCGCCCCGGCCACGGTGACGCCGCCCTCGCGGATCTCCGCGAGACGACGGGTGACGAGCTCCGGCTTGATGGGCTCGGAGTAGATCTCCTGCATGCGGTTGGTCGCGCGCTCTGCCGGAAGCTCCCGGATCTCCGCGAGCAGCGGCTCCGGGTCCTCGTACCGGGTCCAGAGGCCCTCGAGGTCGAGGACGCCGAGGCCGCCGAGCTGGCCCATCATGATCGCGGTGGTCGGCGAGACGACCGAGTCCATAGGAGCGGCGAGGAAGGGGATCGCGAACTGGTACGCGTCGATCGTCCACGAGACCGAGACGTCCTCCGGGTCGCGGGTGCGCCGGCTCGGAACCACGGCGACGTCGTCGAAGGCGTACACACGGCGGGCGCGCTTGGCGCGGCCGATCTCGATCTCCATACTCACGCGGTTCAGTCTAGGCCGCGGGAGTGACTGGGCCAGTGCCCGTGAAGCGTGGGAAGGTGGTGAGGTGACCGTCGAAGCCGAACCCCTCAGCCGTCTCCGCCAGCGCACCAGCGAGAAGTGGGGCGAGTATCCCGACGATGTCCTGCCGCTCTTCGTCGCCGAGATGGACTATCCGCTCGCGGCCCCGATCGCCCAGGCGCTGCACGCGGCCGTCGACCGCAGCGACACCGGGTACATCGGGCCGGACGACCGCGTGAAGCGCGCGTTCGCCGACTACGCGCAGACCCGTTGGGACTGGACGGTCGACCCGGCGCGGACCCGGACGACCACCGACGTCAGCGTCGTCATCGTCGAAGCGCTGCGGTCCCTGATCGAGCCGGGCGACCGGGTCGTCATCACGCCTCCCGTCTACCCGCCGTTCTTCGAGCTCATCCCGGAGGCGGGCGGCGTCGTGGAGGAGGTCCCGCTGCTCGAGGGCGGAGCGGACGGCGCGGGCTGGGCTCTCGACCTCGCCGGCCTGGAGCGCGCGTTCGCCGGCGGCGCGAAGGCGTTCCTGCTCTGCAATCCGCACAACCCGCTCGGCCTCGTCCATCCCCGCGCCGAGTTGGAGGCGGTGGCTGCGCTGGCCGCGCACCACGGCGTGTCCGTCGTCAGCGACGAGGTGCATGCGCCGCTCACGCACTCGGATGCGACGTTCACCCCGTTCCTGTCCGTCTCGGAGGATGCGCGGCGCATCGGCATCGCCGCCCACTCCGCCAGCAAGGCCTGGAACCTCGCCGGGCTGAAGTGCGCGCTCTTCGTGACCGCTTCAGCGGAGCAGGCGGAGCGCATCGGCGCCCTGCCCATCGAGGTGGAGGTGCGCACCAGCCTGTTCGGGCGCATCGCGAGCGAGGCCGCCTACGGCTCCGGCCAGGAGTGGCTGGACGGGGCGCTCCAGTCCATCGAGGCGAACCGTATGCTGCTCTCGGTGCTCCTGACCGACCGGCTCCCGCACGTCCGCTACCGCGAGCCGCACGCCAGCTACCTGGCGTGGCTGGACCTGCGCGAACTCGGCTGGGGCGATCACCCGTCGACGCGCATCCTCGAGGAGGCACGGGTGGCACTCATCGCCGGGACCGACTTCGGCGCGCAAGGCGCGGGCTTCGTCCGCCTCAACTTCGCCTGCTCGCCGGAAGTCCTCACCGAGGCGATCGACCGCATCGCGGCCCTCGCCGGCCGCTGACGGAACGGCGAAAAGGCGCGGGGAAAGTAGCCGCCCCCAAACCCCCAGGTATTGTACAACTACGCACAACTGCGGTATTTAGGCGCCACCACCAAC
>JBQCCO010000010.1:0-35346 GCA_051962155.1 Leifsonia sp.
CCTTCACATCGATGTTGCAGCGTGCCTCGGGGAAGGCGTCGAGCGCTTCGGCCAGCGAACAGAAGCCCTGACCGTGCCCGAGGTCGATCCGGCGCAGTTCGGGCATGGTGAGCTGACCGACCTGCACCTCGCGGCCGGCGACGCGCGCGAGGTCGGGGTCATGGGCGATCACGGCGACACCGTCGGCCGAGACGTGGATGTCGGTCTCCAGGTGCGTAGCGCCGACCGAGAGCGCACGCAGGAAGGAGAGCAGAGTGTTCTCGGGCGCGTCGAGAGCGAGGCCGCGATGCGCGATGATCCGCGTCCCGGCGCCCTCCAGGAAGGTCACGGGGCAGGCGAAGGCGCCGACCCGCTGTCCTCGGCAGCACGGGACGCCGCCCCTGCCGGCCCGAAGGCGGCACCGATGCCCTTGAGCGCCTCCGTGAGCTCGCTCGGGATGATCCACAGCTTGTTCGAGGCGCCCTCAGCGAGCTTGGGCAGCGTCTGCAGGTACTGGTAGGCGAGCAGCAGGTTGTCCGGGTTTCCCTGGTGGATGGCCCCGAACACCGTGGTGATGGCCTTCGCCTCTCCCTCGGCGCGCAGCACGGCGGCCTTGGCGTCGCCCTCCGCACGCAGGATCGATGCCTGCCGCATACCCTCGGCGTTGAGGATCTCGGACTGCTTCGTGCCCTCCGCCGTCAGGATGAGCGCTCGGCGGTCGCGCTCGGCACGCATCTGCTTCTCCATCGAGTCCTGGATGGACAGGGGCGGCTCGATCGCCTTGAGCTCGACGCGGGAGACACGGATGCCCCACTTGCCCGTCGCCTCGTCGAGGACGAGACGCAGCTGGCCGTTGATGTTGTCGCGGCTGGTCAGCGCCTCCTCGAGGTTCAGGCCGCCGACGACGTTACGGAGGGTGGTCGTGGTGAGCTGCTCGACGGCACCCAGGTAGTTGGCGATCTCGTAGGTCGCGGCGCGCGCATCCGTCACCTGGAAGTACACGACCGTGTCGATCGAGACGACCAGGTTGTCCTCGGTGATCACCGGCTGCGGGGGGAACGACACGACCTGCTCGCGCATGTCGAGCAGCGGGCGCACCTTGTCGATGAACGGGACGACGACGTTCAGACCCGGGTTGAGGGTCTTGTGGTACCGGCCGAGCCGCTCCACGACGCCGGCACGGGCCTGCGGGATGATGCGGATCGAGCGGAACAGCGTGACGAGCACGAAGATCGCGATGATCAGGACGATGATGCTGACCACGATGGTCACGACCAGTTGGGTGGTCTCGGTCACGGGGCGATCCTCTCGGTGAGGCCGTCGGTTCCAGCGGAGACCGGAGCGGGTGCGACGACGGCGGTCGCCCCCTCGATCGAGACGACGATGACGTGCTCGCCCGGCACCAGCTCGGTCCAGTCGCCGGTATCCACGAGGCGCGAGGTCCAGGTCTCGCCCACCTGGAGCTTCACGAGCCCCGTGGTGCGGCTCACCGTGGAGACGACGACGCCGCCCATCCCGATCAGCCGGTCGACGTTGCTCTTGGCGGGGTCGCCTCCACGCTTCAGGGCGTGGAGGAGCGGTGGCCGGATGAAGAAGATCAGGATGACGGAGAGCGCCGCGGCGATGAGGAGCTGGAGCCACCAGGGTGCCCCGAAGAGTCCCGAGACGAGGCCGCCGACACTGCCGATGGCGATCATCAGGAAGACGAAGTCGAGCGTCAGCATCTCGACGATCACGAAGACCAGGATGAGGACGAGCCAGACGATCCAGGCGAAGGACGTGATGTCCATGACGTCCCCCCTTTCACTGCTTGATATGACGGTAGCAGGTACGCCCGACGGCCCATCCAACCCACTTGGTAGTCTCAGGGTGCAAGACATCGACGCCGAGGAGCATTCGTGGCACATCCCCTTTCCCCTGGTTCGCTGACGGGCAGACGCGCCCTCGTGACGGGCTCGTCGCGCGGAATCGGCGCCGACACCGCGCAGTATCTCGCGGAGGCCGGCGCACGTGTCGTCATCAACTACCGGAACAAGGAGGCGCGGGCGCTGAAGCTCGTCGACTCCATCGCCGAGAAGGGCGGCACCGCCATAGCGGTGGGCGCCGATCTGACGGACGCCGACTCGATCGCGGCCATGTTCCGGACAGTGGAGGAGGCGTGGGGAGGCCTCGACATCCTCGTGCTCAACGCCTCGGGCGGCATGGAGTCGGGCATGGCCGAGGACTACGCCATGAAGCTCAACCGCGACGCCCAGGTGAACACGCTCACCGCGGCCCTTCGGCTGCTCGGTCCAGGCTCCCGCGTCGTCTTCGTCACCAGCCAACAGGCGCACTTCATCGAGACGACGCCCACGATGCCCGAATACGAGGCCGTCGCGCTGAGCAAGCGGGCAGGCGAGGATGCGCTGCGCGCGCTCCTTCCCACCCTTGCCGAGAAGGGCATCGAGTTCGTCGTCGTGTCCGGCGACATGATCGAGGGGACGATCACGGCGACGCTGCTGAACCGGCTCAACCCGGGCGCCATCGACGCCCGCAAGGAGGCGGCCGGTCGCCTGTACAACGTCGGGGAGTTCGCCGCCGAGGTGGCCTCGGCGGTCGTGGACCCCGTGCCCGCCGACCACACGCGGCTCGTCGGGGACGTGTCGAGCTTCGCTCCGGTCGCCGAGTGACGGTAGCCGCATGAAGGCGACCGACCTCGACCTGCTCGTCGGTGTCGGAGCGCCCACCGTGCACCCGAGCGGCGGCCGGGCGGTCGTCGCCGTCACACATCCCTCGCTCGAGGCGGATGCGACCGTCGGCCAGCTGTGGACCGTCCCGTTGACCGGGCATCCATCACCGCGCCTGCTGACGCGCGGATTCCGGGACACGGCTCCGCAATTCTCACCCGACGGGCGGCTGCTGGCGTTCCTGCGCGCCGAGCCGAAGCGCCCGCCGCAGCTGCACGTGGTGGACGCGGCCGGGGGAGAGCCGGTCGCTGTGACGGATCGGACACTGGGCGTGAGCGAGTTCGCCTGGTCGCCGGACAGCCGGACGCTCGCCTTCGTCAGCCGAGAGCCCGAGCAGGGTCGCTACGGGACCGTCGAGGGTATCGACCCGAGTGGGGAGCAGGCCCGGCGCATCCACACTCTGAAATATCAGACGAACGGCGTCGGCTACACGATCGACCGGCCCGCCCACGTCTTCGTGGTGCCTGTGCCGGATGTGTCCGCTGCGCCCGTCCCGCCGCCGGCGCCGCGGCCGGACGGCTCAACGGGCACGGCGACAGGTGTCGCCGAGCCGCGACAGCTGACGGTCGGACCGTGGGACGACGAGTCGATCACGTTCTCGCCGGACGGCCGGAGCATCGCGTTCGTCTCGGCGCGTCACGCCGGACGGGATGTCGACCTGCGCTCCAACGTCTTCCTCGTGTCCGTCGATGGGGGAGAGGCCGCCGATCTGACCGGCCGGCACGGCTCGTTCAGTGTCCTGGCCGCGCAGTACACGGCCGATGGCCGGTTGTTCTTCACGGCTCAGGACCTGGGAGAGAGCGGACGCGACTTCGTCGCCCGCAACACCGCCCTGTATGTCGTGGATGCGGCGGGTGGTGCACCGCGGCTGCTGACCGATCCCGAGACGGTGGACTTCACGGAGTCGGCCATCACCCCGTACCGTGACGACTCGGTCCTCGTGCTCGACCGGCGCCGGGGAGCGCTCGTGCTGACCGAAGTGACTGCGGCGGGGGAGAGCCGTACCCTCTCCGATGAGCACACTGTCGTCGGTGGCGCGGGCGCGGCCGGCGAGACCGTCGCCGTCGCGTTCGCCGACGCGCGGACAGCGGGCGATGTCGCCGTCGTGGATGGGGACGGCCTCCGCCGCTTGACCGACTTCTCGGCGCCGTTGCGGGCTCAGGGAATCGTCACACCGACGGAGCTGACCATCGACGGCCGCGACGGCTACCCGGTGCACGGCTGGGTTCTCGTGCCGGAAGGCGAGGGTCCGCATCCCGTTCTCCTCAGCATCCACGGCGGGCCTTTCGCGTCGTACACGCACGCGTTCTTCGACGAGGCGCAGGTGTACGTGTCGGCGGGTTATGCGGTCGTGATGTGCAACCCGCGGGGGTCCGCCGGCTACGGCCAGGCGCACGGCCGCGTGATCCGGCAGCGGATGGGAACGATCGACCTCGCCGATGTGCTCGACTTCTTGGACGGCGCCATCTCGCGGGTTCCGGACCTCGACGGTTCACGGGTGGGGGTGATGGGTGGCTCCTACGGCGGCTACCTCACGGCCTGGACCATCGCCCACGACCACCGCTTCGCGGCCGCGATCGTCGAACGTGGATTCCTCGATCCGGAGGCGTTCATCGGCACGAGCGACATCGGCAGCTTCTTCGCGGACGAGTACACGGGGACGGACGCGGACCTGATGCGCTCGCAGAGCCCGCAGGCCGTCGTGGACCGGGTGCGCACCCCGACGCTGGTGCTGCACTCCGCGAACGACCTGCGCTGCCCGCTCGGCCAAGCCGAGCGGTACTACACGGCCCTGAAGCGTCGTGGAGTCGAGGCCGAGCTGGTGATCTTCCCCGGCGAGGACCACGAGCTGAGCCGCAGCGGCCGTCCGCGGCATCGTCGCGAGCGCTTCGACATCATTCTGGACTGGTGGGCTCGCCACCTGCCCAGTCCTAGCAACCACAGCTGACAGCGACGGCCCCGCCCGATCGATCGAGCGGGGCCGCGTTGCGTCGGTTCTCTACGCTACGCGGGGTGCTGTGGCCGGCCCCTCGGTCGCCCTCAGGACGTCCCGCCCGAAGGTGAAGGCGCGCACGAGCCCGATGATGCCGAGCACGATGAGCGCGATCGCTGCGAAGAAGAGCAGGAAGACCGCGGACGACGCCGGCAGCACCAGGACGACGATCCCGGCGATGATGCTGAGGATCCCGAACGTGATCGACCAGCCCGACGACGCGGAGCGACCGGCTTCGGCCAGCGCCATGACGCCGTCGATGATCCAGCCGACGCCGATGAAGGCGATCGCGAAGATCACGAGCGTGACGGCCGCGGCCGAGACGTTCTTCAGCGCGACGATGCCAGCGAAGATGAGCAGGACTCCGAGGATGATGCTCAGCGTTCGTGAGCCGCCGCGCATCCCGCGGGTGAAGATCCCGACAACGAGCCGCGTGATGCCGGCGATCAGGAAGTAGATACCGAGGAAGACGGCCAGCACCGACAGCGTCTTCTCGGGCCAGAAAAGCAGGACGATCCCGAGGATCAGGGCGACCGCTCCGCTGACGGCGAGCGCCGTCCGGAAAGCGTTGATGGCGGCACGCGTCATGTTCCGCGCGTCGAGGGAGAACTCATGCAGTAACGGGTCGGTCGGATCGTTGACACTCATCGCGGCATCCCTTCGTCGAAGCGGCCGCCGGGCGGCGGTTGCTGCTGACATTAGCGCTCAGGACGTGCGTTGTCAGGACGGCAAAATCGTGGGTGACGTCGTGTGAGTGGGCGTTCGATAGGGCGGCTTGATCGGGTCCCACCGCGCTGATCTGCCGAGCGCCGCACGACAAGGTAACGTTCACCGCATGCTCGTCGAGGACTTCGTGCTGCACAGCACGGCGCTCTACACAATGACCTCGGACTTCGCCCTCGCCGTTCCCGAAGACAAGTGGGATTTCACTCCCATGCCGGCCGGAACCTCGGGGCGTGCTCCTGCTGCATTCCGCCTCGGCGACGGATTCGCCCCGTTCAGCAAACAACTGCGACATGTCGTCTGCGTACGCGGGGTTTACAACGACGCCCTGGCCACACGCACATTGGACTGGACTCGTAAGCACGAGCAATTCACCGGCCCTCTCACGCGCGAGGCGCTTCTGGACGGGCTAAACCATCAACAGCAGCGGCTGCTTTCGTCTCTCGCCGACATCGATCCGTCGACGTCGATCGACTGGGGTGGCTTTCCGTTCTCGCTCGCCATGTTCGCTGGAGAGTTCGTGCAACATGAGGCGATCCATCATGGGCAGTGGAGCGTGTACGCCTCTCTCGCCGGGTTCGACACCCCGCTCAGCTGGCGCGAATCCTGGCGGCTCTGAGCGCCACCTGCTCACTCATGTTTTCACCTCACTACCAGTGCGTAACACCATCAGGAGTGAGTAATCCAAGGCTTGCAAAAGGCACTTCGAAGAGCCTCTTGCCGGGCCCATCTGGCTCGAATGTCAATCGGCTCCAGCCAGCCGCTGGTGACAGCTTGAGCAAGTCTTGCGACTGCCGTGAACCAACTGGCAGGAGCGGGAGTTGATGAGGAGGGAGTAGCTGGAGTCCTACGCCGTCGTACCAACTCGATAGACCTCCACTCGAATCGCGGCGACGGCGTCGACTTCGACAGGAGTCGGAGGGGCGGGCGCCGCCACGAGTTGGGGGAGTGGTGACGGCGCCCGCGTCTGGTACGACCGAACGTCAGAGGCTGGCGAGAAGCTGCTTCATGGTGGCGATCTCGGCGGTCTGTGCGGCGGCGATCTTCTTCGCCAGCGCGACGGCGTCGGTCGCCTTGCCCTGTTCGATCTCGGTCGTGGCCATGGTGATGGCGCCCTGGTGGTGCTGGATCATCTGGGTGAGGAACAGCGTGGACGCGTCGGCGCCGGACGCGTCCTTCATCGCGTCCATGTCCTGCTGCGACATCAAGCCGTCGCCGCCCATGTCCATGCCGCCCATGTCGGACTTCTGGCCCCAGGCGTCGAGCCATCCGTTCATCGTGTCGATCTCCGACTGCTGAGCCGCCTTGATCTTCTGCGCGAGCTCGGTCACCCGGCCGTCGACGCCCTGCTTGGCCAGGAGGGTGTCGGACATCTCGATCGCCTGCTGGTGATGGGGGACCATCATCGTCGCGAAGATGACGTCGGCCTGGTTGTGGTCGGAGGTGGCGGCGTCGGTGCTGGAGGTGCTGTGGTTCATGCCGGGCATGTTCCCCATGCCCGTGTCGTCGCCGGAGGAGCCGGCGGTGCAGCCGGCCAGGGCGGCGGCGGTCAGGAGGGCGCCGGAGGTGAGCGCGATCAATCTGGTGTTCATCTGGAGTGGTCTCTTTCGTCGTGTGGATGTGCGGATGCTGGGCACGCTGAAGCGCCACCGCGCGAGCGCGGGGTGCGGGCGTACGTCATCTGCGATCGACGGAGAGAGCCAGAAGAGACGGTGGGGACGACCCGATGGCGCGGGCTACGGTCCGGATTACGGTGGTGGGTGCGGCGCGCATGCCAACGCCCAGGAGGGCGCGGGTCAGGGCGGGTGCGATCAGCAGGATGGTCGCGGCCAGTAGTGCGAGGGTGCACACCATGGCGGTCATGTCATGCATCGGGTCACAGCCATCGGCGGCGCATCCGCTGCTCGTCGCCATGTCGGGATTCGCGGGAGCTACGGCCGCCGAGAGTGTGGGGGCCTCATGCGACTGCACGGGAGCGCCGCTCGCGGCGTGAGACATGGTGAGCTCATGCGGTTGGCTCGCGGGTGTGCTGACCACGTGCATGGCCAGGATCCCGGTGACGATGCCCGCGACGGCGACGAGGAGGACGAGCAGGCAGCGCCAGGTGCGTTTGTGGGTCGAGATGCAGTCGGCGAGCATGTGTCCTCCTTCCGAGTACCAAGCTAGCGGCGCAGTCTGGATACCCGCCGGGGGTTTTAATCAGCACGGGACTTGGGTGGATGATGGGCGGCGCGGGGGCCTGGTGGATCGTGTGGCTACTCGTTCCGCTGTTGATCATCGCGGTGGTCGTCGTGCTGGTCGTCACGCTGACCCGGCGTGGCCCCTCTGAGGGTTCTGGCGCCGTTGCTCCGCCGACCTCGTCTGCGAGAGCGATCCTCGATGAGCGGTATGCCCGGGGTGAGATCGATCATGAGGAGTACATCCGGCGGCGGGACGAGCTCGGGCGCTCAGGCCGGTAGGTGCGTGGCCGTGGGTCAAGCGCCTCTGGTCGGTATTGCAGCTAATGCAACTCACGTGAATTTATCGCTGATAATGCACATTATGTCAGTTAGAAAGCTGACTGCCTTCACTTTCTGCAATTGAAGAGACCACGCTGAGGACACGTCTAGGCAACAGCCACCATCCGATATCGATCGTCTTGGACCGCCTCGTTGTCCAGCCCGTTCTCGTCCAAAGCGTTGTAGATATGGATCCCACCATTCTCAGCTCGGAGCCAGAGACCAGCCGAAAACCACCGCTCCCCAACCTCTGCTGAGTGGTCACCGATACCGCGCCACTGAAAGAGCGTCTCCGCAGCGACAACGTCAACAACTTCCGCATCACGAACAGATGACAGATCAAAGCCCGGAACATTCAAGGTCCGCCACTGCAACGACCTTACGCCGTCACCCATCAGCCGATCATCGATCACCAAAGAGTTCCAACCGATAGCCAGTTCGTCGAATTTCTGCCAACACACCTCTAACTGCAGGCCATCGGTGAATGACACAACAACCGGGTAATCAGGGATCCACTGCCCTTCTTCAACGTCCCAAACGCCCCACACCTGCTCAACAACCCGACCCACCAGACCTCTGAGGCCAGCCGCGTTCGAATTGATCGACCGCCCCTCCCCTGCCCACTGCGGGGACCATCCAATCACGCCAAAGAAGCCCATCTCGCCAGAATAGAGGTCCGCGTCAGTCAACAAAGAGCTAATCAGCTTCGCCACTAGAGCGACGATCTATCCCCTCACCGGGACGGCAGGATGCGTTGTGTCTCCGGTAAGAGGAAGGCGCGCACATCGGCGAAGACCTGCGATGTGTCCAGATGCAGTCCGTGCCGTGCGTCCAACTCCACGAGGTGCGCGCAGGGAATGCACCTCGCGAGCAGCCGACCATGGTCGGCTGGAGTGAGTCGATCGTGCAAACCATGAATAACCAGTGCCTCGGCTCGGATTCGAGCCAGCGCCGCCTGAGCGTCGTGGTCCCGGCTGGCGGCAAAGTGTCCGCGCAGTGCCGGGCGGCTGGCGACACGAGTGAAGAAGGTCTCCACGTCGTCCGGATGCGCCTGAGCCCAGCTCTCCTCGAAGAACAGCGGCAGCATTCGCTCGCGGTCTCCGCTGAGGAGGTCGGCAACCGCGTCACGGTTGCGACTCTGCGCGGAACCGTCGCCTGCGGTGGTCGCAATGAGGACGAGCTTGCGCACCCGTTCGGGATAGTCCGCGGCGACCCATTGTGCCACCCGACCACCCATCGAGTGACCAACCACGTGAGCGGCAGAGACGCCGGCCGCGTCGAGCACAGCGACGGCGTCCGCGGCGAATAGCTTCGTACTGTATCGGGCCGGATCGCCGAGACCGCTGTCCCCAATTCCGCGATGGTCGAACACGATCACCCGGAAGTACTCGGCGAGCTGCTCGGCGAAGCCGCCCCAGCCGTACATACCAGTTGCCTGCCCCGCGACCAGGAGGACTGGGATACCCGTACCACGCTCCTCGAACGCGAGTTGCACGCCGTCGTCGGCGATCGCGTAGCTTGGCATGGTGCTCGATCCTAACTCCTGGCAAACCACGCGAGCGAAGGGAAACCGGGGCCCCCGGCTGGGACTTCGTCTTCCACCTACCGGACGTAGGGCCCTGGGCACTTGTCAGCGGCAACCTCGCGTCGAACCTGACTGATCCGAACGGTCCCACCCTGTTCGGCAACGGCCGCGGGTATTAACAGACAACCCACGTAGTGGGCCCTGTCGTAGATGAGGCATGACGCCGCCCAGGCTGACGTCGACTCTCCCGGACTCAGGATGGCGGGATCCGACGTGCATACCGAAACCGTGTATGCCCATTGAGTGTCGTTCACAACCTGCAGGTCCGTGGTGGGAACTTCGAACAATCGGTTCAAAACGACTATCGCGCCGACCATTCCTGCGCCCGAACACAGCACCGCGGCGCAGATCAGGAGTGTTAGAGCTCTTCTGGTCATGGTCGATGACTCACCATTCGATCTCGTCCTCCTACTGTCCGCAACAATCGTCCCCTGCGGCGTCCGAAACGACCGCTGCCGGCGGCGTCCGACAATTCGCCGGTACTCCTCCGGAAGTAGCTGAGGATAATCCGGTGGCAGCTAGCACGGCGCTCCTGCGTTCAGGAGGATGACTGCATGAGCACAACCCGGCAGAGACTTCTGACCACCCTCGCCTCGTTGGGAGTTGTGGGGCCGATCCTCTTCGTCGGGGACGTCCTCATCGCTGGCGCACTGCGCCCCAATTACTCAGCGCTGGATCAGGCGATCAGCGCCCTCGGCACAGGTCCCGGTGGTTGGCAGGAAGATGTCGCGGCGTTCATCCTGGGCTTATGCCTTCTGGGGTTCGTCGTTGCGTTCTGCTGGAGCATGATGGGCGTGATCGGCCGCGCGACCATCGCGTGGACTGCTACCGCGTTCACCGTTTTCAGCCTCGTTTGGATCACGGTCAGCTTGTTCACCTCGGCGCCGCCCACGCGTCGGGTGCACACGATAGCTTCGCTCGTCGGTGAGATCGCGGTCATCGCCGGAATCGCGATCGTGGGATTCGGCCTTCGCAAGACTGCAAACTGGAAGGCAGAAGCGCGGATCTCGCTCATCGTGGGCGCAATCTCACTCGTAGTGCTCGTCCTCACGTTTGCGACATCCCAGCCCAAGGTTGCCGAATCGGTGCACCTGGGCGGCTTGTTCGAGCGCATCCTCGTGGTCGTCGTTCTCGCCTGGTTCACCTACATCTCCGTCAGGCTCATACAGCGCGCTCGAAGCACAACTGCTGCCCTCTCAACGATCGAATAGGCCGAGTACTGTTCAGGCCTTACCCACGCAATCTCGCTGGTCGTGTGGTCGCCATGTCGGCGCAGCGTCCCGAGGAGCGCTTCCTGTAGCGGGGTGAGCTTGGGCTTCTTCGCGGGTGACGAGATGGCGCGATACGGTGGTCACGAAATCATGAAAGTCGAAGAAGACGTTGCGGGGCGGCCGGTTCTTACGCTTTTCTGCGGTCTGCCCGGATCCGGAAAGACGACCCTGGCGCGCCGATTGGCAGGACAGTCGGGTGCTATCCGATTCAGCACCGATGAATGGATGGCGGATCTCGGCGTCGACCCCTTCGACGCTATCCGCGATCGTTTGCAGATGCGGCTCGACCGCCTGTGGAGAGAACTGCTCGCCCATGGGCAGAGCATCATTCTGGAAGATGGCACGTGGAAACGAGCAGAACGCGACGAGATCCGCCGCATCGCCACATCCGCGGATGCCATAACCGAAATGCACTACTTCGACATTCGGATCTCCGAACTCCGGCGACGGCTCGAACTGCGCAACGCCGACCTTCCCTACGGGACCGCACAGATCACGATCGACGTTCTCGAACAATCGGTGCGGAGGTTTGAGAGACCGGACGAAGCAGAACTCTCCTTGTTCGATCGCAGGATCATCCACTACGGGTGAAGGCGGGAACTCCCCCATGCCTGACGGCGGCCTTCATCTGGCGTGGCTCCCCCGCGGCTAACCGACCCTTCAAAACGATTGCCAGTGCAACTTGCCGATACTCGCCGGACCGTCTCGAAGGCGGTCCCGCGCGCAAATTCATCAGATCGCCCCTCCCGCTCAGACGGCGGGCAGGATTGTCTCAGTTGCTGCGCGGATCCTGGTGCGACGGTTCGAGGGACGGAGCGGCGAGGTCGGATGCAGGAGTGAGTTCTACTGTTATCTGGCCCGCGCGCAATAGCCCCATCACGGGTGCCGAAACTCCCAATCGGGTGGCTGTCGCGAAGATCTGCTCGCGCAGGAATGGGTATACCGACATAATCCCGACGCGCTCGACGAACTCACCGGCAACCTCCCTAGGCACGGTGAGGCTTTCAGCGAACGTGTAGATCGCAGAGACATCCGCAAGCAGCTCCGAGTCGGCGGTCGTGACAGTCAGCCGCGCCCGGGTTTCGAAATGGCTTTCGTCCCCTCCTGCCTGGATCTGGAAGTTTTCTGAGGCGTCCGTCTCCGAATCTACGTGCTCGCCTGGGAGCAGCCGCCGCCCTGCTACTTCATACACGCGGATGTCAGTCAGCTCGGCGGCAGTGAGGACGTCCGCGGCATCGGCAGCAACGCGGGACACGTCTACGCACCCAATGCGAAGTCAGCTTTGACACTCAGTGGGGCCTTCACTGCGAGAGTGGGGCGCGAACCACGTGCCACAATTCCGAAACGCTCGGCGAAGCCTGTGACGAAAACGGATGGGTCGAGCTCGAACTGGCGGGACGCGATCATTCCGCCGATCAGCTGCGATTCGCGTCGAGTCGGGTAGGTGGCGGCGTCATCGACGGAGACGCTCATCGCGCGCAACGCGTTAAGCACTTCATCCCAGCGCCAGAGACCGCCGCTGGTGAGCACAAAAGGCCTCGGGAATTGGGTGCCCGCCTGTCGCGAACCGTTGACCCAGTTCGTCACTGCCTGGCGCGTCACGCCTGCTCGATCAGCGATCTGCGATCGGGTGACCAGATCATCGACCAGTCTCAGTGGGACTGCGCCGGCGCGGCTGAGCTCTCCGACCACCCTGCGTGCCGCGCTTACCGCGTCCGGTGCCGTGATCCATACAGTCGCTGTGGTGACACCAAAATGCTCGGCGATGACCGCCCCGGTCGCATCTACGATCTGATCCTCGACGACCTCTGTGATCGACGGGAGCTCGAAGGTCAACTCATACTCAGGCATGGCCCAACTCTTTCCTACCCGCTTGCTGTTGTCAATTGTCAACACTAACGATCAAGGTCGTGCGAGTCCGGGCAATGGCCGATTTCACGCTCGATTCTCTTAGCAGCCTGTTGAGGGTTGCGCGGCGTGCCATCTATGCGGACAGAATTCGATTTACAGGGGCAATAGAAGTAGAACTTGTGCCCCTGCCGCCTGAGCCCCCAGCCCTTTTGCTCATACCTCAGAAGAACTCGGTAGATTGCATCGTCGATCTCACGTCGTACTGCGGAGACGACAACGAATTCGGGAGGCACGCGACCGAGACTACGAGGAATCCGCTTGGCGTAGTTCGCGGTGACCGCAGCAATCGTCCTCAATCCGAGCGATGACGAAGCGATCTAAACCCGTTTCGCCCGAAAATTCGGAAGCCGACCACCGGCGGCGCTCCCCCACATCCGTCGTCGGCAAACTCTCCCGGTCAAAGTCCACGCTCATCCGGTCCCCGACATTTCGCAGTCTGTCAGACAGTTACGTCAAGGGTGAACAGGTGGCAATTCGGCGTGGTGGAATCGGTCACTTCAGGATTCGGAGTCGCCGTCGATCGGTACCAAAGGCAGTAGTCAGGCCCATAGCCACGGACGTCGGTCCTTCCCGGATTCAAGGCGGTGATCGTATCGTGATACGTCCTTGGGTCCCAGCGGGCCGACGCTACTTTGCGGTCGACCAGCAACCCGCCATGGCCGTCGTAACTAATACTCCCCACCGTCTTGCTGGGCACCGACGAACTCACGTCCATTTGCAGGACCGTGCCCGGGTGGACAGTGACGGCGACGTTGTAGTTCGTGATGCCGCCGTCGATGCAAGTCTGAAGTTTGGTCTTCCCTGCCCCAGGCACGACCAACTCGAGGTTCGGGGATGTGCAGCCGCTCGGAGTTAAGACCGACCGGCTCACACTATGGATGACGTTCGGCGTGGGCGGAGCTGGCGTGCAGCCCGTGATCCCGACAAGCAAGGCCGCCCCAACCAGGACAAGTGCGCACCCACCCTGCCGACGACTACTCATGACCGGATAGTAGTCCCAACGGGTGCTGCTCACGCCGCCAGCGCGACGAATCGGAGTCGCTCGCTCGATGACTCCGGGAGTCGCCCGAACTCCTTCATCGTTACCGGCCGGACTGCCGCCGGCGCGCCTCTAGTCTCGCCTCAACGCCTCAACGCCTCGGCGTTTCCGGCGTCGCCCTGCCCGGACTCGACGCTTGTTGACCGCGCTTTAGGCGTCCGCGCCCGTGGCGGCGACGCGCAATTCCGTGCCCGTTCCCACGAGAACCAGCCCATCAGCCTTGAGGTCCTCGGGCACCGTATCGGCCTGTTCTTCCCTGACGATGCAGACGGGTCCCCCGATTGGCATGATCACCCAATCGCCGGCGACGGCGGCGTCGTAGATCACATTCCAGGCGAGATCGCCATCGATGTGATTGAACATCAATCCGTCCAACGGCACATCGCTTGCCCCGTAAACCGCGGCCGAGCCATCAGCAGTCACCACGTTCTCACGGCGCGCGTCGAGCAAGGGCGCCAATACGCGCCGCCCGACCGACTCTGTGCGGTCCGCGGGGTCGGTCAAGAAGTCCTGCAGATAAACGTCGAAGCTCACATTGTCATCTTGGCTGAAGCCGCCCCCACATTCGCGTCAACCGTTGTCAGACGCGCCCTAGCTGGAAGGTCACCACTCCGGCGTCGAACCACGAGAGTCCCAGAACCAGCGGTGCAGCCTCCAAATCTGACGACCGTCCTCGCCCCACCGACTGCAGGAACGCATCCAGGACGTCAGCCGTTGTAGTTGTCGCCGACCTGGTAGGACTCGTACTCGCCGTGGTCGACATGCAGTGTCCACGAGTGACGCCCGGAAATCACGTCTAGCTGCCAGTCCTGCCCGTCATGGTGCTTGCCGATAACCGTCGTTCCGTAAGTGGTCACGTCGGTCGGTTGATGCGTCACTGCCCCAAAGACCACAGCCGCGAGATAGACAGCGATCGCTACGCCACCGACAAGCCACCCGCGTTTCCACCGCACGCCACGGACGCGGCCCACCGTAATCGTCCGCCGCTCCCCGACATTCCCGGCGTCCTCCATCCCGCAAGCGTATCCGCCGACGACGAGTATCGCCGTCGACCGGATCGGTCGCGGGAGCGCTCCCGCGGGACCCCCGCTAAGAACTCCAGCTAACGGCATTCGCGCACCCGAAGCACGCGCTTGACAACACAATCCCGGTCCGAGATGATCACGATGTTGACGTAAACATCGCGTCGAGCGCCGCGATGAGATCGGACGGACTTCCCGCTCGAAACCGTCGTCTTCGGCGCGCCCACAAGTGAAAATCCAAGGAGATCAATGACGATCACAGTCCGTCCGCGCATGCTGCGGTCACGACTCGCACTACTCGCTGCAGCAGCGGCGGTGGCTGCCGTACTGACGGGACCCGCCCTTCCCGCGCAGGCGGCGACCACCCAGTTCAAAGGGGTGAACTGGGCCGACACCCGGGACAACTACAACACCGGGTGGGCCATCCCTGACGGACTTGCCTCGGGCGATAGCTACTCCACGATCCACTCCATCGCCAACAGCTACATCACGGCGTTCAAGAACAACCTCGGAGCGAACACGGTCAGACTTCCGATCAATCCTCCCGGCGTGAATTCGGTCTGGTGGGGTCGGTACAAGGGCGCCATCGACGCCGCGCTGTCCGATGGGATGAATGTCATCCTCAGCGCCTGGACAGAGAGCAACACGACCGGCACCATCACGAACATGACGGACTGGAACACGATGTGGAACACCGTCGTGAACGACTACGGCAGCAACGCGAACGTGTACTTCGAGCCGCTGAACGAGCCGTTCGGGTACTCCTCCAGCCAGTGGATCTCCATCTGCTCGTCGTGGCTGTCGGCTCACTCGAACATCCCGCGCGGACGCGTGATCATCAGTGGTACCGGCTACAACGACAATGTCACGAGCGTTGGAGCGGCGAGTTCACTGACCGGCACCATCCTCTCGCTGCACTTCTACAGCACCTGGGCGAGCTCCACGCAGGAGTCGGACTGGGTGTCGAACCTCGACGGCAGGATCGGCGCGTACCAGAGTCGAACGATCATCGACGAGTTCGGCGGCCCGATGACGACCGGAATCAACTACCTCGCGAACCACAACGGCCAGCTCGTGCAGTCCTACTTCGCGGCCGTCACGGACACTGCCCGCTCCGCCGGGATGGGCACCGTGGTGTGGGCAGGACTCAAGACCGGCGACAACTACTCCATGGAAAGCCACAATGGCAGCAGTCTGAGCAACAACAACTCGTCAGCGGTCACGCAGGTGCGCTGGGGGTGGGGCTTCTAGGAGAACCGTCTCGCAGCTGCGACGGCGCGATCACCACGGGATGGTTGCGCCGTTGCGGTCGAGGTACTGCAGACCGGTCTTCCCGCGCTGAGCTTCGACGGTGTCCACGAGGGCCGGGATGCTGTCGCCGATTTCCAGCTTCGCCTGCGGGCCACCCATCTCGGTCTTGACCCATCCGGGCGCCAGGAGAAGCAGGGCTCGGTCATCGAGGGCGTGGCGGACGGAGTAGCTGCGCATCAGCTGATTGAGCGCCGACTTGGTCGCCCGATACACTTCGAAACCCGCCGACCCGTTGTTCGCGATGCTGCCCTGCCCGGACGACATGACCGCGATCGTGCCCGTCGGATCCACGAGGTGTTGCAGTCGTTCCACCGTTCGGATGACGCTCAGGGCGTTGGTCACCATCATCCGCACGAAATCCTCCGTGGCGACCTCCGCGGCGATCTGCTCCATCGGCGCGAGCGAGATCCCCGCCACCACGAAGAGGAGGTCGAAGCTGCGCCCGGAGAGCCGCTCGGCCAGCGCATCTAGCGCGTTGGCCTCGTCGATGTCGACGTGCTCGATCTCGACGGCGCCCTCGCGGCGGGCCGCGAACGCGTGCAGCGGCGTGGGTGCATCTCCGCGGACCGTTCCCACGACCTTCGCACCACGGCCGGCATACGTCTCGACGATCGCCTCCCCCAGGCCACGCGACGCGCCGATCACCAGAACGGATTCGTGTGCCGACGTCAGCCGTGTCTCATCACCCATGGTCGTCCTCCTGGAAACATTCACTCATCGTCTGTAGAGCGAAACGCTACCACACGCTCAACGGTTGTAGAGTGGATGGATGGCGCAGCAGACAACGCGGGCACAACGTCGCGAGGCGACGGCAGAGAAGATCCTCCGGGCGGCGCAAGAGGAGTTCGGAGAACGCGGAGTGGATGGGGGGACGATTCGCGGCATCGCGCGTCGCGCCGGTGTCGACCCGTCGCTTGTGCTGCAGCACTACGGATCCAAGCAGGCGCTCTTCTCGCTGGCGGTCCGGCCGGCACACGAGCTCGCCGTGAACGACATCGCCGGTCATCTGGCCGACGTGCTCGATGTCCGCCTCCGGGAGCTGCCGTCGGCGACCCGCGCCCTGATGCGTTCGATGCTGACGTCACCGGACGCCTCCGCCGTGATGCGTGACTACCTGCAGGGGCGGGCCGACGTCCTCGCTGCCGCCTCCGACAGGGATTACGCCCAGCTCCGCGCCGAACTCGTCGTGTCGAGCATCCTCGGCATCACGATCGCCCGCCATTTCCTCGACCTCTCCGCCCTGGACGGGGTGGACGGCGAGGAAGTGGCGCGGATTCTGGAACCGTTGTTCGCCTCCCTGGGGTAGAGGGATACGTCGGCGCTACCGCGTCCGGGCCGAGTCGGTGAGGTGCTTTGCCTGCGCGGTCGCGCGCGCGACGTGCTCGTAGTTGCACCGACCTACGGCGTGTCGGGTGCATCTACGAGCACCTGGGCGTGGGTGTCGCCCCGGGGAGCACCTGGGCGTGGGCGTCGCCGCGGGGAACGACGGGTCAGGTGCTCGGCGTGGGCGCCGCGCTCGGGGTGGCGGTGTGTGCGTGCAGCGGCAGAGCCACGATGCGCGTGGCGGTGACCGTGTCGCCGGAGCGCTTTCCGAGCACGCCGACCTTCTCACCCACCGTGAACGACTCACGAGTGGCGGGGGTCTTCTTCGTGCCGAAGGTCGTTGTCGAGGTCAGCTTCACCGTGACCGTCGTACCGGATGCCGAGTGGAGCGTCCACGTGTCGCCGTTGATCGCGGTGATGGTTCCACGGGCTCCGTGAACCTTGTGCTTGGCGGACTTGCCCGCATGCGGCCCGGCCGTGTGCATTGCGCTCATCGGCGCCATGACGGCTCCTGCGGTCGTCTGCGTGCTCGCCACGGCGGCGGAGACGCCCCACGCGGTTCCGCCGGCGACCACGACGACGGCCAGGACGGCCGCCGCCACGCCGACGCCGACTACGTGCCGCTGCAGGAAGGATTCGCGAGGGGTGCCCGTCGCGGCGGCCGCCTCGGGAGTGTGGTCGGTCACGGGCAGGCGGAGGGTCTCCGCGGCGTCGTCCGACTCGGGGCTGTCGTTCAGGTCGGGGGTGTCGTTCGTATCCATGACCTCATCGTCACAGCGCGATGTCAGCGCTCCGCCGGGGAAATGTAAGAGGACGGTAAGGAGACGACGAAGGCCGCTCCCCCTTCCGGAGCCGCACCGACGGTGATGGTGCCGCCGAGGCGGGCGACGAGCCGTCGCGCGATGGAGAGGCCGAGTCCCGTTCCGACGGCGCGCACTTCGCGGTACCGCACGTGCAGAACCCCCCGCTCGAATGCGACCGCGGCATCCTCCGCAGTCAGGCCGGGGCCGCCATCCCGAACCGCGAGCAGGATGCCGTTCGAGCCCTCCAAGGCGACCACGATCGGTGCACCCTCGGGAGTCACACGGAGGGCGTTCTGGATCAGGGCGTCGACGACCTGCCGCAGCCGCATCCCGTCGGCGGTCACCTCCACGGGTTCACCGGGGACCTCCGCGCGCAGGAGCACGCCTGCTCGGGAGGCGGCGCCGGTCCAGGCGGCGACCGCACGCTCCACGGTCTCCCGGGCGTCGAAGCGCTGGGGGTTGAGGGGGAAGTCCTCGGCCTCCAGCCGTGCGAGTTCGAGCAGGTCGTCGAGGAAGCGCCGGAGTCGTTCCGACTCGGCCGAGAGCGTGCCCCCGACCTGGGCCACCTCCTCCGGAGCGACCAACCCGTCGGCCAAAGCCTCGGCATAGCCGCGGATCGCCGTGAGCGGAGTGCGGATGTCGTGCGACACCGACAGCAAGAACTCGCGCTGGCGGTCCTCGCTGACCGACAGCGCCGTGTCGAGGCCGCGGAGCGCCTGGGCGATGTCCTCGATCTCGACCACCGGCTCGTCCGCGATGGGGACGCCACGCCGGCCTGCTGCCAGCTCGCGCGCGCTTCCGGCGAGCCGGGTGAGCGGACGGCCGAGCAGGCGCGCGAGGACGACGCCGGCGACGGTCGCCACAGCGAGTCCGATCGCGAGAGCGATGAGGAGCCAACGGATGAGGTCCGCATTCCCCGCCGCGATGTCCGCGACCTTGCGAACGCCGACCACTCCGCCGCCGTCCGCCGTCGGAATGCCCACCAGCACCGCATCTTTGCCGCCGAGGGTCGTCGTGCCGGACACCGTCCGACCCGACTGCAGCTGCCGCACCACCGACGGGCTGACCGACGCCCGCGCGACCCCCGTCACTGTGCCGTCCGCGTCGACCACCGCGAAGCGGTCCCCGAGGGCGGCAAGCCGCGCGCCTGCGATGTGCGAGCCGGTCGCGCGGGCCTCGACCAGTGCGCTGGCCTGCGCCTTCAATTGCTGGCGGGCCTGCGTCTCGGCCACCGTCTGCACCACCTGCAGCGCGACGATCCCGGTGACGAGCACGGCGATGAGGCTCACCGCGAAGGTACCGAGCATGATCCGGCCGGTCAGCGACCCACGCCACCATCGGCCGGGCGCGTCCTCACGCATCCGGTTCCGCCACGCTGTAGCCGACGCCGCGGACGGTGCGGATCAGACCGGCCGCCTCACCGAGTTTCACGCGGAGCTGTGCGACGTGCACATCCACGGTCCGGCTGCTGCTGTAGTCGGCGACGCCCCACACGGACGAGAGCAGCTGCTCGCGCGTGAAGACGCGGCCGGGCTGCGACATCAGGTGCTCGAGCAGGTCGAACTCGGTCGCGGTCAGCTCGACACGTGCACCGGCGACGTCCACGCGCCGCCGCAGGCGGTCGAGCGCGATGGGGCCGACGCGGCGCAGCTCCTGACCGGTCTGCACCATCCCGCGCCGGATCAGAGCGCGCACCCGAGCGACGAGCTCGCGCGGCGAGAACGGCTTGGTGACGTAGTCGTCCGCGCCGAGCTCCAGGCCCAGGATGCGGTCCACTTCGTCGTCGCGCGCGGTCACGAAGACGACGGGAGTCCAGTCGCCGCGCGCGCGGAGCGCCCGGCAGAGCTCGAGCCCATCCATCCCCGGGATGCCGATGTCCAGCACGATCGCCGCCGGACGCAATCGCGCGATCGCCTCGAGCGCGCGGACGCCGTCCGTCTCGACGTGGACGCCGAAGCCGCCGTTGCCGAGGTAGAGCCGTTCGAGGTCGGCGATGGTCGTCTCGTCCTCGACGACGAGCACCAGGCCCTTCTCCTCGCTCACCTCCCCATCCTTGCGGACCGGGCGGGGCATCCTGCGCATTTCCGTCAGGCCTTACCGTTTCTTTACAGTGCCTTCTCACGGCCCGAACGGGGTCGGCATCCACTTGCTTGCATGGCTTCTCTTCGTTTCTCGCGCCGCTCGCCCCGCCCCTCGCCCGGACGCGCGCCAGGCCGCGGTCCGCTCCGCTCCCGCCTCGGCGGCACCCGGGCTCTCGCTCTCGGCGCGGCTGCAGCCCTCGTCCTGGCGGCCGGAACCGCCGCAGTCACCGCGGCGGCCGTCACCACGGCGACGCCACCACACGTCTCCACCGCGGGGTTCCCGTCCGGCGGTTCCAACCCCGGCATCTTCACCGACACCTGCTCCCCCGCATCCCGGGCCCCGAACGACCCCATCATGATGCCGGGGATGACCGGGATGTCGATGCAGCACGACTTCTTCGGCAACCGGGCGGTCACCGCCTCCTCGACGGCCGCGAGTCTCCGTGGCGGCCAGACGACCTGCACCACGACGGCCGATGCCTCGGCCTACTGGACGCCGGTCGTCTACCAGAACGGCCGCGCGCTGACGCCGTCGCGGACCCTCCTCTACTGGCGCTCCCCCGCCTCCATCGCATCCAGCACGGTCAGTATGCCCGCGGGCATCAGCCTGATCGCCGGCAACGAAACGGCCACGGCGCCGCAGAGCACCTCGGTGGTGGACTGGACGTGCACGGTGACGCGGTCGGATCCGAGGCCTCACCGCGCCGCCCTCCCCCACGACTGCCCGGCAGGCTCGCAGCTGCGACTGGTGATCACGTTCCCGAACTGCTGGGACGGCCACACGTTCGACGGCCGCGATCGCTCCGGCGCCGTGTACGCGACGGATGCGGGATGCCCGTCGTCGCATCCCATCCACATCCCGCAGCTCGTCCTGCACGTCAGCTACTCCACCAGCAGCGGGAGCGGGATCACGCTCTCGACGGGACCGTCGACCCAGGGACCCCCGGTGACCGGACACGCCGACTTCGTCAGCGGCTGGAACCAGCAGCGCATGGATGCGAACACAGCTGCCTGCGTGACCGCGCAGGTGCGTTGCGGCCCGGTGCGGGGTGCGGACGCCATCCCGATGGGAGGCAAGGCGCAGTCGAAGCGGCGTTGATCACGAGAATGCGGGGGCTTCCGGCTGTGCCGCTGGGATCCGCACTTTTGCCCGGCTGCGGCATGCTGGAGGCATGACCGAACCGGTGACGCGAGAGACCCTCCTCCGCCAGGCCCTGCCCGACATCACGACCGCAGTGGTCGAAGTGCGGCGCATCACGCTGCAGCCGGGCGTCGCAGGCGGCGCCCACTGGCACAACGGGCCCGTCTTCGGCAGCATCGAGAAGGGGTCGGCGACCGTGCAGGTCGATGGCGGGGCAGAGACGGTGCTGAGGGCCGGGGATGTGTTCTACGAGCCCGCCGCGCCCCACGTGATCGACCGATTCGACGCGACCTCGGAGGGTGTGACCTTCCTCGGATACTTCCTCAACGGCCCTGGTGAAGTGCCGGAACTCACACTGGTGGAGTGAGTCCCGGCCCTCCCGCTTACCCGCACGTGGGCCATGTCGGTGTCGAATTCCGGTGTGCTCGTTCGTATCGTCAGTGAGGCGATCGTGCCTCGGCTTCGACGAACAGGAAGGGCTTCACCATGAGCAGCATCTACGTCGCGAATCACATCACCCTCGACGGCGTGATCCAGGGTCCCGGGCGTGCGGAGGAGGACACCCGCGGAGGATTCACGCTCGGCGGCTGGGCGCAGGGCGCCGTGAACGATGAGGTCGCGGCCGTCCTCGGTGAGCGCGTGGTGCAGGCCGGCGGGATGCGTCTCCTGCTGGGCCGGCGCAGTTACGACGACATGCTCGGACACTGGAACATCGAGGGCGGACCCTTCAAGGAGGGCCTGAACAGCGCCCAGAAGTACGTCGTCTCGCACAATCCCGAGACCGTTCTGGCCTGGCCGAACTCCACCCTGATCAGCGGGTCCGTCGTCGATGGCATCCGTGCACTCACACGCGAGCCGGGCGCCGATCTCTGCATCATGGGCAGCGGTGAGCTCGTCCGGACGCTCCTGGACCATGGGCTGATCGACGAACTACTGCTCTTCGTCCACCCGCTGGTTCTCGGCCAGGGAGAGCGGCTGTTCCCGGATCGCGGTCCGGAGGTGCGCCTCCGGCAGCTCCGCATTCAGGGCACGAGCACCGGGGTGACAATTGCGCACTACCTCGTCGAGCGCGACGCGCCCCAGGGCTGAGGGACGGCGGCGGCTGCGTCACCGGGTTGAGAGCAGGCGTCCATGGAACCGTTGCGCACAGGCGATCGCAACTCTGCGAGTTCTTCACAGTTCAGCCGGGACGGTTGTCGTCGGTGCGCCGAGGCCCGGAGACTGGAGCCATGGAACGAATCGAGAGCCTGCACGGCGTCGCCGTCTGCCCGCGCTGCACGGTCGGGAGTGCGCGCCCGTGACCGCCACGACTCTCTCGATGGATGCCCGACGCCGGCTGGTCCGAACGGGTATCGGACTCGAAGCGGTCACGCTCGCCTGGAATGTGGTCGGGGTGGTCGTACTCGCCGTGCTCGCCTACGCCAGCGCCTCCGTCGCACTCCTCGGCTTCGGCCTCGACAGTCTCATCGAGATCTTCGCCAGCATCGTCGTCATCTGGGAGCTGACCGGCGTCGATGAGCGGCGGCAGAAGCTGGCGCTCCGGCTGATCGGTGTCGCTTTCGCTCTCCTGGCGGTCTACCTGCTGGTCCAGGCGGCCGTCGCGTTGATCGCCGGTCATCGCGCCGCTCCCACACCGGCCGGGGCAGGATGGACGGCTGCGACGGCGGTGGCGATGTTCGCGCTCGCCTTCGGCAAGGCGCGGGTCGGTCGGCGCCTGGGCAATCGGGTGCTGATCACCGAGGGCCGCGTGACTCTCGTCGACGGCATCCTCGCGTGCAGTGTTCTGGTCGGGATCGCGCTGGACGGGCTGTTCGGATGGTGGTGGGCGGATCCCGTCGCCGGGCTCGTCATCGTGGTGTACGCCGTGCGGGAAGCCGTGCAGATCTTCCGGGAATGAGTTCCGGAATGCTGAGGCGGGCATCGATCGTGGGCGGTGGAGCGCTCCTTCTCCTCGCCCTTGCGGCCTGCACCGGGAGCGGGCCGCAGCCGAACCCGGGCGGGAGCCCCGGCCGAGCGACCGCATCCCACTCGCCCGCGGCCGTGCCGTCCGCTCCCCCGACCCCCGCTCGATTGCAGCACGTGGTCGTCATCGTGGAGGAGAACAAGCCGGCGTCCTCCGTGATCGGGAACCCGGACGCACCATTCGTCAACGCGCTCGCACAGGCCGGGGCGCAGGCCCAGCAGTACTCGGCGGTGGCGCACCCGAGTCTGCCCAACTACCTCGCACTCACCAGCGGCACCACGGCGGGCATCACGAGCGACTGCAACCCTCCGGGCGGCTCCTGCCTCGACACCGGGCCCAATCTCGCCGAAGAACTCGACAGCGCCGGACACAGCTGGCGCATGTATGCGGAGTCGATGCCGGCGCCCTGCACGACCGCGAACACGAGCCGCTACGCGGTGAAGCACAACCCGTTCCTCTACTTCCCCAGTGTGACGAACGATGCCGCCTACTGCGCCTGGCACGACGTTCCGTACGACCGGTTCGCCTCCGACCTCGCGACGACGACCTCCCTGCCGGACTTCTCCTTCATCAGCCCCGACCTGTGCGACGACATGCACGACTGCTCGATCGCTACCGGAGACGCCTGGCTGCGAACGAACGTCCCTCCGATCCTCGCCTCGCCCGCCTTCACCACGCAGCGGTCGCTCCTGGTCATCACCTTCGACGAGGGAGACTCCTCGGACAACGTCGTCGCCTGCATCCTCGCCGGCCCGGCCGCGCGTCCGCATGCGGTCTCGGCTCAGCCCTTCACGCACTATTCGCTGCTGCGGACGATCGAACGGGAGTGGGGACTCCCGCCCCTGACAGCCGACGACGCCGATGCGCCGCCGATGACGGGGCTGCTTCAGTGAATGATCCCGATTGCCTTTGCCGAGAATTTCGCGCTGGGAATACCACCCTGGGGTATCCTGGTTCGAGAATTCGGGTGCTTCAGCGGTGCCCATCGAAACGGAGGATGACGTGCAGACGATCGAATACCAGGTCACCGGGATGACGTGCGAGCACTGCGAGCGGGCGGTGACCGAGGAGGTGTCTCAGGTGAACGGCGTGGATGAGCTGGCCGTGTCCGCGACGGACGGCGTTCTGAGCGTCACGACGGCTGCGGGAGTGGACGACGCGCTCGTCCTCGCCGCTGTCGAGGAGGCCGGTTACACCGCCACGCGCCGTTGACCCGGCACCGCCGCATCCACCTCACGCCCATCCGTCCTCGCTGATCGGAGCACCCATGACCGCCTCTCCCCTTCCCTCGGGCACCACCACCGACGTGGAGCTCGAGGTCGGCGGCATGACCTGTGCGTCCTGCGCGATGCGCATCGAGAAGAAGCTCAACCGCCTCGATGGCGTCTCGGCGACCGTCAACTACGCCACCGAGAAGGCGCGCGTGGCGATTCCGGCCGGGATGAACGTTCAGGAGGTGATCGCGGAGGTCGAACGGACCGGCTATACGGCCGCTCTTCCCGCGAGCGCACCTTCCCGTGGCGAGGATGCTGACCCCGAACTCACCGGACTGCGTCAGCGACTGATCGGGGGCGTCGTCCTCGCCGTCCCCGTGATCGTCCTGGCGATGGTCCCTGCGTTCCAGTTCACCTACTGGCAATGGCTCTCGCTCGTGCTGGCTGCTCCGGTCGTGCTCTGGGGTGGATGGCCGTTCCACCGAGCGGCGGCGGTCAATGCCCGCCACGGCGCCGCGACCATGGACACGTTGGTCTCGATCGGCACGCTGGCGGCCTTCGCCTGGTCGCTGTATGCGCTGTTCCTCGGAACGGCCGGGATGCCGGGCATGACGCACGGCTTCAGCTTCACCGTCACCTCCTCGGACGGCTCCGGCAACATCTACCTCGAGGTGGCCTCCGGCGTGACGATGTTCGTCCTCGCCGGACGCTACTTCGAGAAGCGCTCGAAGCGCCGGGCGGGTGACGCCCTGCGCGCCCTCCTCGAGCTGGGAGCCAAGGACGTGGCCGTCATCCGCGGCGGAGCCGAGACCCGCATCCCGGTCGGCGCCCTGCGCGTCGGCGACGAGTTCGTCGTCCGCCCGGGCGAGAAGATCGCGACCGATGGTGTGGTCGTCGAGGGGCGCAGCGCCGTCGACCGGTCGCTGCTGACGGGCGAATCGGTGCCGGTGGAGGTGACCGAGGGCGATGCTGTCACCGGCGCGACCCTCAATGCGGGAGGCCGGCTCCGGGTGCGGGCGAGTCGCGTCGGCGCCGACACCCCACAGGCCCACATGGCGAGACTCGTCGAGGATGCGCAGTCCGGCAAGGCCGAGGTGCAGCGGCTCGCCGACCGGATCTCCGGCGTCTTCGTCCCCGTCGTACTGGGCATCGCGGTGGTCACCCTCGGCGCCTGGCTGCTCGCCGGTTTTCCCGCGACCTCGGCTTTCACGGCAGCGGTCGCGGTGCTGATCATCGCCTGCCCTTGCGCCCTGGGTCTCGCCACCCCGACCGCGCTGCTGGTCGGCACGGGTCGCGGTGCCCAGCTGGGCATCCTGATCAAGGGCCCGCAGGTGCTGGAGGCGACCAGGACCGTGGACACGATCGTGCTGGACAAGACGGGCACAGTGACAACGGGCAGGATGACGGTGCACGACGTGATCGCGGCCGACGGTGTCGACGAGCCGACGCTGCTCCGCCTCGCCGGGGCCGTCGAAGACGCGTCGGAGCACCCGATCGCCCGAGCGGTAGCGATCGCCGCACTGGAGCGCTCGCGCGAACTGCCCGCGGTGGACTCGTTCACGAACATCGAAGGGCGGGGAGTTCAGGGCATCGTCGAGGGGCACCTCGTGCTGGTCGGGCGCCCCTCCCTCCTCCGCGAGTGGTCCATCCCGCTGGATCCGGCGCTGGAGGCTGCGCGACACGACGCGGAGGCGCAAGGGCTCACCGTCGTCTGCGTCGCCTGGGACGGCGTCGCCCAGGGCATCCTGGTTGTCGGGGACAGCATCAAGACGACCAGCGCGGAAGCCGTCGCCGCTTTCAGCCGGCTCGGTCTGACGCCGATCCTCCTCACCGGGGACAACTCCACTGCGGCTCGCGCGGTCGCCCATGCGGTCGGAATCCACGAGGTGTTCGCCGAGGTGCTGCCGGCGGACAAAGCGGGAATGATCGCACGGCTCCAGGCGGAGGGGAAAGTCGTGGCCATGGTGGGCGACGGGGTCAACGACGCGGCCGCTCTCGCAACCGCGGACCTCGGGCTCGCGATGGGGACGGGCACGGACGTCGCCATGGAGGCCTCCGACATCACCCTGGTGCGCGGCGATCTGCGGGCCGCCGTGGATGCGGTCCGGCTGGCGCGACGAACCCTCGGTACCATCAAGGCCAACCTGTTCTGGGCGTTCGCGTACAACGTCGCGGCGATCCCTTTGGCGGCCTTCGGCCTGCTGAATCCGATGATCGCGGGCGCCGCGATGGCGTTCTCCAGCGTTTTCGTCGTCGGCAACAGCCTTCGCCTCCGCGGGTTCCGCTCCGCATCCCGCTGAAAAACTCTGGATGCCGTGTAGAGAATCCGGCATCGCCTCCGACCTCCTCATGTCACCGTCGCCGACACCGGCACGGGTATCGACCTGAAGGAGCCGACCATGAGCACCGCCGCACCCACCGCACCCACCGCAACGGCCGCGACAACCTCTGACGTCGGGACCTCCCCCCGGCCGCGCGGTGCGGTTGAGCTCGCGGAGCATCTCGATCGCGGCCAGGAGGGCGGTGACGGCCGGGGCGGCCAGACTGACGCGACTCGAGAAGCAGTTCGCCGAGCTGGCTTGGCCACCGGCAGCCGCATATAGCTAGTGGGCCTGAGCCTGGTGCGATACCGGACCCAGGCCCTCTAGCTTGGGCTCTTACTTGACCAGGCCAACCCTTCCTGGACCGGTCCCGCATGAGGAGCCGCTAGGCCTGCCCTGTCTAGGGTTGCGGTCGTTGTCTGTCAGGGTAGTTGTCGCGCGGATTCGTTTGTCAGCTGATCACGTCGGCTTCTGCGCTCTCGCGCGGGCCGGATGCTGGGACGGGTGTGCGGTCCGCGATGCGTTCGCTGCGCCAATCGGGTCGTCTTGCTCGAAGCGCCAAGTAGGCGGCGATCACACCAACGAGTGTCACACCGGCAGTCACAAGCGATGAAATAGCCGAATCGGTCGGTGCCGTGGCGGAGGCGGCGCCCGCAGGCGTGAGCAGTTGCGCAAGGAGGAACGAGGATCCGAAGTTGTACGCTGTGTGGAACGCGATCCCCAGCCACAGCGAATTCGACGCATACGCGACGAGCGCAAAGAGCAGTCCGGCCATGCCGGTAGAAAGGAACACCAGCGGGTCCTTGAGCGCTGGCACAATGTGCGCGGCAGAGAACGCGACGGTGGGGAGCACAATAACGCCGATCGCACCGTATTTGCGTGCCAGGAACTTCGGCAACATGCTGCGGAATACCAGCTCCTCCGAACCGCCCTGGATGACGTACGCCACAAAGAGAAGCGCGCATCCGCCCCAGAACGCCGGCGTCGTAACGACCTGCCAGGTGAACGTCACTGCGGTTCCCCTCACGACGAAGGTGAGGAGGCTCGCCGTTGTGGCCAAAAGGAGGCCGAGGAGGATCCCGAAGAGCACCCTGCTCACGATGCGTTCGGGGGCGAACCCTACGCTGCGGAACCCGGCCCGCCGTCCGTAGATCAGGAAGATGATCCACAACACCGCGCTCGAACCGATCAGTTCGAGACCCCCCACCAAGAGGGGGTTGCCCTTCAACCCAGTCAGCACAACCTGCAACGGAAGGCCAACCGCAAGAACGATGCCGAACGCCAGGACAACAAACAGGATGACGCCGACGATGCCGTATACCGGCTTCGGAAGCTTCAACAAGCCGGTATAGACAGGATTCTTCGCCGGACCGGCGTCGAAAAAGTACGAAGTTCGTGACATTTGCTTTCCTTAACTGCGAGCGGCTTTGTCACTGTCGGGTCTGCCCGTTGACAGTGTTTCTCGCCATGGAGGGTTAGTAAATAACGGCGGCAAGTCAGCAGCCTGCGAAAGCGATCACCAACTCATTGAGAGTGCGAAAGAACACAAATGTGGGAAAGACACCGTGCAGACCGCACTCGACCAAAGCTTCGATGCCGCCATGGGATACCCAGCCATTGACGGCCAACAAACCCGACCGCCAACTTGGCTCCCAGTCCCTGAAGACGCGAGACAGGGCAGATCATGACGCCAATATCGAACCACCGACTCACGACAGACACGATCGCGCAATATATGGGACCGCTAGACGCTCTCGCCCTCGCAGCGCTCATCACACTGTGGCAAACCCTGTAATCCCCACAAACAGGCCTTAGCGTACTGTGAGCTCCGTCTTCTCAAGCCTCCCCTGGTTCATCCGGCGCCAGCGTCGACTCGGGACTGTCGGCCGAGGGTTGCCGACGAGGCGACTTACGGCGCCAGTCGGCGTGCGAGCGACGTCAGGTGCTCCCGCGTGATGGCGGCAGCCGTCGCCGGATCGCGGTCGGCGATCGCGTCGTAGATGCCCTGATGGGTCGCCTGATCCGCGTCGTCGCCGTGGGAGCCACGGGTGCGGAGCATGTCGATCATGGCCTGCCGGTTTCGTGGGGTGAAGCTGTCGAACAGATCGAGCAGGATCGGGTTGTGGGCTGCGACGACGATGCTGCGGTGGAACGCGGCATCCGTGTCGACGTGCTCATCGACCCCTCCACGGTGTGACTCGCGTGCCTCGAGCGCTCGCTTCACGGCCCGCAGTTCCGCGCTGCTCCGGCGCTCGGCCGCAAGGGCAGAGGCCTCGACCTCGACGGCGATCCGCGCTTCGATGACCGTGAGGATGCCCGCACGGCTGACGGTGCGCGTCCAGTCCTCCGACGCGTCCAGGGCGGTGACGAACACGCCCGCGCCCTGCCTGGTGGCGAGCACACCGCGACCGGCGAGCTGCCGGATCGCCTCCCGCACTGTGGAACGCCCCACGCCCAGTTGCGGGGCCAGCGTCGTCTCGCCGGGCAGCTTGGCGCCGAGCACCCACTCGCCGGAGCGGATGCGATCGAGCAGCAGCTCGGCGGCTTGATCGGCCAGAGGTTCGCGGCGTACGAGGGTCATGGAGCCATCATCGCAGGAAGGAATCCCAACTGCTCTACTTGTCTGAGGAGTTGTGATAGCCTCCCTCTCGTGCGCTCCCTTGGATTGCTTCTTCTTCGCCGCCACGGCGGGGTGTAGCCGGACCGGCTCCCCGGCGTGGGGCGAACGCGCGCCGGTCCCTCCTCACCACCACTGAAGAAGGACGACGCCTGATGAGCACGAACACACACTCCCGTATCTCCACCCCCGCCGGCCCGGTCCCTGCCGACTCGGCCACCTGGAACCGCCAGCGGCACTCGCAGATGCCCTCGCATCGCTACCGCGACGCCTACTCGCGCGTCGACGTTCCCCTGACCGGGCGGGACTGGCCGACGAGGAGGCTGGCCTCCGCACCGCTGTGGGTGCCGGTCGACCTGCGCGACGGCAACCAGGCGCTCGCCGAGCCGATGGACCCGGAGCGCAAGCGCCGATTCTTCGAGCTCCTGGTCCGCATGGGCTACAAGGAGATCGAAGTCGGTTACCCGTCGGCGTCGCAGACGGACTACGACTTCGTGCGCCTGATCGCCGAGAGCGACATCGCACGGGATGACGTGACGATCGTCGTGTTCACCCCGGCCCGCCGAGACCTGATCGAGCAGACCGTGGATTCCATCCGCGGCATCCGCAACTCGGTCGTGATCCACCTGTACACCGCCACCGCACCCGTCTGGCGCGAGGTCGTGCTCGGCAGGAGCCGCGACGAGCTGCGTGAGCTGATCCTCGCCGGCGCCCGCGACGTGCTGGAGCTCGCAGGGAAACTGCCGAACGTGCGGTTCGAGTTCTCGCCCGAGGTGTTCAACCTCACCGAACCGGACTACGCCATCGAGATCTGCAACGCCGTGACCGAGCTGTGGGATGCGACAGCCGAGCGGCCCGTCATCCTCAACCTCCCGGCGACCGTCGAGATCGCAACACCGAACGTGTACGCGGACCAGATCGAGTACATGCACAAGAACCTCGCCCGCCGCGATGCCGTCATCCTCTCCGTGCACCCGCACAACGACCGCGGCACCGGCATCGCGTGCGCCGAGCTCGCGGTCCTCGCCGGGGCGCAGCGGATCGAGGGATGCCTCTTCGGCAACGGAGAGCGGACCGGCAACGTCGATCTCGCGACTCTGGCACTCAATCTGCACGCGCAGGGCATCGACCCGATGATCGACTTCTCGGACATCGACGAGATCCGCCGCACGGTCGAGTACTGCAACCGCATCGAGATCCATCCGCGGCATCCGTACGTCGGAGACCTCGTGCACACCGCCTTCAGCGGCACGCACCAAGATGCCATCAGGAAGGGATTCGCCGAGCACCGCGCCAGAGCCGCCTCCGAAGGCCGAGCGGAGAGCGAGGTCGAGTGGCGAGTCCCCTACCTCCCTATCGACCCCGCCGACATCGGGCGCACCTACGACGCGGTGATCCGCGTCAACTCGCAGTCCGGCAAGGGCGGCATCGCCTACCTGCTCGAGGCCGAGTACGGAATCGAGCTGCCCCGCCGGCTCCAGATCGACTTCGCCCGGCACGTGCAGCGGCACACCGACGCCACGGGTGGCGAAGCGACCGCGGCCGAGCTCTGGGAGCTCTTCCGAACCGTCTACCTCGGCGGGGCGGACGATCCTCACGCTGCCGCCCTGCTCGCTTTCGACCCGCGAACCTGATCCGGCTCCGCCGCCTCGACGCTTTCGGAAAGTAGAGTGTCGAGAATCGGCGCCCGGCTCCGACCTGTCTGCGAACGCTGCGATCACGCGGCGCACCGATCGAAAGGAACAGCCATGAAGTACCTCATCCTGATGCAGGTCGACCCGGACGTGCTCGCGGGACTCAGCGAAGCGCAGATGTCCGCGATCGGCGACGGCCACGAGAAATTCATGGCGGCCATCACCGAGACCGGGGAGTTCCTGAGCACCAACGCACTGGGCGATGCCAGCCAGTCCAGCGTGGTGCGCAGCCGCGGCGGCGTCCCGGAGGTCGTCGATGGGCCGTTCGCCGAGTCCAAGGAGTTCATGGGCGGCTACTACCTGGTCGACGTGGAGTCGAAGGAGCGCGCGATCGAGCTGGCGAAGCAGATCCCGGACGCCTCCATCGACGGGCTCGCCCTGGAGATCCGGCCGGTGATGTTCTCCGCCGGGGTGGACATGTGACCGAGCGACCCCTCGGGGACCTGCTGCGCGAACTCGCGCCGCAGGTCCTCGCGGCGTTGCTCCGGCGGTATGGGGCCGGCCAGTTCGACATCTGCGAGGATGCCGTGCAGGAGGCGCTCGTCGCGGCCGTCCAGCAGTGGCCGCGAACCGGCCGGCCGGACGAGCCGCGTGCCTGGCTCGTCACCGCGGCCCGGCGGAGACTGATCGACCAGATCCGCAGCGAGAGCAGCAGGCGCGACCGGGAGCGGTCGGAGGCGATGCTGCATGAGCCGCTCGCCGGCGCGGCAATCGCGCACGCCGATGACAGTGTCCAGTTGCTCCAGCTCTGCTGCCATCCGGCGCTGACCGTCTCCGCTCAGATCACGTTGACGCTGCGTGCGGTCGCTGGCCTCACCACCGCCCAGATCGCTCACGCCTACCTGCTTCCGGAGGCGACCGTCGCACAGCGGATCAGCCGGGCGAAGGCGCGAATACGCGAGACGGGAGCAGCGTTCCCCGCTCCCCTCGGCGCCGACGACCGGCTGGAGGCGGTGCTCGCCGTCATCTACGTCATGTTCTCCGAGGGGCACACCGTGACCACCGGAGACGCCATCCACGACGTCGATCTGACCGACCAGGCCATCCACCTGGCACGCATGCTCCATGCGGCACTGCCGGAGGACGGCGAAGTCGCCGGGATGCTCGCGCTGCTCCTCCTGTCGGATGCGCGCCGACCCGCCCGCACGACTCCGGGCGGCCGGCTGGTGCCCCTCGACGAGCAGGACCGCTCGCTCTGGAATCGCGCCCTGATCGCGGAGGGCATCGGCATCCTGGAGCGGTCGCTCCCGCAGGGCGAGGCGGGTCCGTATGCGCTCCAGGCGTCGATCGCGGCCGTCCACGACGAAGCACCGGACGCGGACTCGACCGATTGGGCGCAGATCCTCGTGCTCTACCGCTTGCTGGAGCGGCAGACGGGCAACCCCGTCGTCACCCTCAACGCCGCGGTCGCAGAGGCGATGGTGTTCGGGCCGCAGGCCGGACTCGCTTCGATCGACCGTCTGGTCGCGAGCGGCCGGCCCGTGGACGCGCAACGGGTGGCGGCGGTGCGGGCGCACCTGCTCGAGCGCGCGGGCAGCATCCCGGAGGCGGTCACCCAGTACCGGGCGGCAGCCCGCGGCACGCGATCCGCGCCGGAGCGCGACTACCTGGATTCACGCGCCCGTCGGCTCGAACACCGGCAGTGAGCGCGGGTCACCGGGCCAGCAGCTCGTCGAGCTTCTCGTAGCCCTCGCGGACGCCGTACTCCATGCCGGACGCGATCATCTCCTCCAGCGCTTTCGCGGAGGTGAAGACCGACCGTCCCGCCAGGCGGGATCGGCCTCCGGGCAACGCCTCGAAACGCATCCGGTCGAGGCTCACCTCGTTCGGCGCTCCGAGGAACTCGAAGGTCTGGATGATGAGCTCGTTCTCGACGATGGTGTGGAACACGCCGCGGAATCCGAAGGACTGCCCGGCCGTGTCGCGCTGCTCGAAGCCGTACCCTCCCCCGCTGCGGAAGTCCCAGCGGGTGATCTCCGTCTCCAGGGCTCGAGGTCCGATCCACCTGGCGTAGAGGTCGGCGTCGGCATGAGCGCGAAAGAGCGCCTCCACCGGAGCGTCGAACTCCCTGGTGAGATCGGCGTAGTTGGTGCCGGGAACGGCTTCGATGATGACGGGGTTGCTCATGATCGTCCTCAACAATCTGTTTACTCAACAATTGCGTTGGATACGACGATAGGCGGCCTGGTCCCCCGCGTCAAGCGTCATCGTCGCCGCTCCCGGCCCGAACGCCTGCCCGCGTCAGCCGCGCGGGTCCAGCACGCTCAGCACTGCCGCTCCGGACTGCTCCGCCGACACCAGGCCGAATCGCGCCCCCGCATCGAACAGCCGGCGACCCGACCCGACGGCGACCGGGAAGGTGAGCAGCCGGTACTCGTCCACAGCGTCCGCCTCTGCCAGGGCAGGCAGCAACGATCCGCTGCCGATGACCGCGACATCCTTCGACGGGAGCGTCTCGGTGAGCCACTCCTGAAGAGTCCCGGTCACCGCCGTCGAGTTCGCCCAGGTGTCGCCCGGGAGCGGCCGGCTGGTCACGACCGCCTTCCTCGCCCGATTCATCAGCTGCGAGAACTCGTCGTCCCGCGTCGGCCACAGTGTGCTGAAGTACTCCCAGCTCCGCCGGCCGAGCAGCAGCACCCCGGACTCCAGGATGCTCGCCAGTGAGAACTTGTCCCCGGCGACCGCTGCCAGCCCGAACTGCATCGCCCAGCCGCCGAACGGCGTGCCGTCGCTGCCGTCCGGGTCCTCGACCACACCATCCAGCGTGATGAACTGCGTCACGATCAGTCGTCCCATATCCGTCTCCTCTGTTCGTGAAGGGGATCCTTCATCAGGACATACGGATGGGACGCGCCGAAATCATCGCGGAACGGATGCCGTCGCCGCGAAGAGGTCGAACAGCCGCGCATCCTGGTAGACGAGCACGTGCCCGATGGCGCCGGATGCGTCTCCGTCGAGCAGGTGGACGGTGTGAGGCGTGCGCCCTTCGGGGGTGACCCGATACAGCAGGATGCCCGGCTGGCCGTTCGCCGAAACCGACGTCGTGGACCACCCCGTTCCGCGCCAGACGAACAGGTGCGCCATGAAGGCGGCGTACGTCTCGCGCCCGATCGACCACTGCGGCACCGGCGGCATCTCGAAGACCACGTCGTCGGCGACGACCGAGGCGAGAGCAGCGGCGTCGGCCTCCTCGATCGCGCGGGCGTATCGTTCGACGACACCGTCGGCGACGGGATGCGCACGCTGGGTCCCTGAACGGATGGCCGCACGTGCGCGCTGGAGGGCCGAGTTCGCCGAAGGCACGGAAACCTCGAGCACCGCGGCAGTCTCCATCGCGGAGAGCCCGAGGATGTCGCGCAGCACGAACGCGCCCCGTTGCACCGGCGACAGCGACTGCAGCATGGCGGTGACGGCGAGCCGCACCTCCTCACGGCGCTCGGCGACCGTTTCGGCCTCCGAACCGCCGGCCCAGCCGGTCGGCGCCGGCAGGAGCCACGGGACGTCGAAGGCCGGGACGAGCGGCGCGCCGACCTCCAGCCCTGGGTCGCGC
The DNA here is from genome assembly GCA_051962155.1 of Leifsonia sp. GTDB lineage: Bacteria > Actinomycetota > Actinomycetes > Actinomycetales > Microbacteriaceae > Leifsonia. The sequence goes on from JBQCCO010000010.1 coordinate 34,766, forward strand.
AGATCCCGCGGCAGAGGCCGACGCGGAGTCTCGCGCAACCGGTCGACGCACACGTTCCGCGCGATGCGGTACGCCCAGGTGGTGAAGGAGGCACGGGCCGGGTCGAAGGTCGATCGAGCGCGCCAGACCCGCTCCATCGCATCCTGTGCGGCATCCTCCGCCTCGAAGGGCGACCCGAGCAGCTGGTAGCAGAACGTCACCAGCCCGCGCCGGATGCGGGAGAGCTCCGCCTCGTCGAATTCCGCCATGCGGCGAGCCTAGCCACGCCCGGCGACATTCCGTCCGGCCTCCCCGTCAATTCTTGACGGTTTCTGTCCTCACAATTGAGGACAAGCCCCGGGCTCGCTAGCGTAGAAGTCGCCCGGGAATGCCGGACCAACGCGGACACGAATTCCTAGCGAAGACGTCTCAACCCGACGCGGACGGAACGGCATCCCGGGAAGCTCTCCTCGTGCCGTCCCGCCCGCCACCGGCTCTGCTACCGGCTCACGCGGCGCTGTGGTCGACCAACGGCTGGACCTGCACCCCGCTGTGATCGTGGCGGGCCTCCGCGAGCCCCGAGGCGAGCGCGACGGCGGCCG
>JBQCCO010000011.1:0-7592 GCA_051962155.1 Leifsonia sp.
CTGGTACCGCTCGGTGAACCAGTCCACCCACTCCGCCAATCGCTCCCACGTTTCCGGTGCGGTTTCCGTGGTGAGGGTGCGCCAGTTGATGATGGTGACGCCGAGCATCCCGCCCAGCCGGTCGCGGGATTCTTTCTCCCACCCGTCGGGGAGGGAGTCGAGGAGTTCGCTGATGTCCTGCCCGGTCACGGCTCGGCCCCTTCCTGTAGGAGTTGCGCGATCTTCCCGCGGAGCCGGGTGATGGCTTGGGCGGAGGCGGCACGGCGGGAGATGAGGCCGGAGAGGGCACGGTCGCGGTCAATGAGTTTGTGCACCCATTCGTGGCAGCGCGGGTGCAACGCAATGAGGTCCTCGTGCGGTTCGCCCGCGACCCACCCGTGGGGTCCTTGGGTGACGCCGCGGTAGTCGAGGTGATGAAGCTCGAGGCTCTTCTCGGTCCCGGTGCCGAGGCAGAGCGTACACCGGAGGACACCGTGTTGGTGGCGTTCGGCGATGAACCATTTCGCGCGCCGCCGGTACCAGACTGGTGAGTGCAGGTAGCGGGTGCGGTAGCTGTTGGCGTCCCAGGCGGGTTTGCGGTGGTTGGACATCAGCGCCGCTCCCCCACCGCCGCGCGCCTTGCCCTGGCGGTCTCGTACTGTCCGGCGAACACCTGCTGCTGGTCCTGCTCGGTCGCGGCCTTGCCTGCGGTGATGGTGGCGGCGTCGGTACGTTGCGTCCACCCCTGCAGGTCCAAGAGCACGCCGCGCCGGTTCCGGTATGCGAGGAGCCCGACGGCAGCGGGCATGCGGCGGATCTCATCCACGGTCAGCACCGGCACCTTCTCCCGACTGATGTTCGTGGTCGTGCTGCTGTCGGTATAGGTATGGGCGCGGGTCGGGATGCGGCGGGTACCGAGCAGGGATTCCACGTCGCGGAGGTGGTCGACGTCGCTGGCGCCGCCGAGGAGAAGTTTCGCGGTCGCGGCGGACCAGATCGTGTCCGCTTCCGCTTTCGACCATGCGGTTTCGGCTTGGGAGAGGGCTTGCAGGACGACGATGGTGGAGATCCCGATGCCGCCGCCGTCGGCCATGATCCTGGGCAGGGCTGGCCAGGAGAACATGTTCGCGATCTCATCCAGCACCAACGCCAATGGCGGGTCCAGCCGAGAACCTGCACTCGCGAGGGCTTTCCGTCGTGCGGTTTCGACGATGTCGTCCAGGACGGCGCCGAGGAACCCGCCCACGGACCCGGCACCGGCACCGGTGCCGATCAGGTACAGCGTGTTCTCCCCGGTCAGGAACGCATCGGGGTCGAACGTGTCGCCACGGCGTGGTGTCATCGCATCGCGGATGGTGGGGATGGCGAGGGGTCGGACGGCGCCGGAGACGCCGAACCAGGAGGAGGCGAGGAGTCGTTCATCGCCGTTGATGATCGCGTCCAGGTCCTCCGCCCACCCGGGTGTGCCGTCGGCGGTGAGGACGTTGACGGCTTCCAGGGCGAGGCGCGGGTTGGAGCCCCACCGGGCGAGCGCGTCGACGTTCCGACCGGAGACGGCGGCAGCGTGCAGCAGGCGGGAGAGGACGGAGGAGGCCACTTGCGCCCATTCCTGGTTCTTCGCCGACGCCCCCAACGCGGTCCCCGCGACGATCGCCTGTCCCCGCTGATCCGCAACCAGAGGGTCCTCACAGCCCGTGATGGGGGAGATCCGCAGGGTGGAACGGACCCCGGAGAGTTGTTGCGGGTCGAACACGGTCACCTGTCCACGCCGCGCCCGAGCGGCGATGGTGGCGGAGAGGTTGTCGTTGCGGGTGGAGGTGGTGATCAGCGGGCCAGTCCAGTCGAGGATGGCGCCAATGATGAACCGGTACCCCTTCCCGCTGCGGGGTGCGCCCTCGACGACGACGGAGTCCTCGATCGACACATACACGTCCCTCCTGTGTGACTTCCCGACCTTCCAGCCGACCAGTTCGGGTGCTGCTGTGGTGGCGGAGGGGCGCAGGGTGTGGGTGTTCGCGGTGACGGCGCGGGCGGACACGTGCCGGCGGATCTCGCCCGGCTTGGCGAACCCGTCCCTGGTCTTCAGGTCATGGATGAAGTACCGGTCAGACTGCCGATACCGCAACCACCACCCCAGCACCACGGCGCCGACAGCGACGATGAGCACCACGACCGCGATGTCTGCAGCACGGACGGCGACCACGGATGGCGCACATCCCGCGGGCATGGTATACCCGGTGGGGTCGCCGCTGATCGCCCATTGCAGGCCAGCGATGATGCTGCCCGGCCGGCCACCACTGCTACAGGTCAAACGGACCACGACGGATCCGATACCAGTAGCGAAGAGACCGGCGACAGCAATACCGCAGATCGCGTAGAGGACGATCAAGGTGCCCCTGTTGCTGCTCACGGTCGTTCACCTCCGAGGGTGTCGGTGCGGAAGTAGGTGAGCTCCTGATCGGTGCAGATGTTCTTCACCTTCGCGACCCGGTCCGGGCCGATCTGCCACAACCCCTCCCCTTTGCGGAGCTTCCGGACCAGGTCGGCCTGGGTGTCGTTCCAACCCAGCACCTCCCTCGACCTAGCGATCTCCCCCACATGTTGCGCGTAGGACACCCGGGTCTCACAGTCCGCAAGGAGCCCGAGCGCGCGGGCATGAAGGGCGGAGTTCCGGTCGCCGAGGGAGTCCAGGTCGGCGATGCGGTGCAACAGGTACCAGTTGGAGGTGCCCAAATGCCGGGCCACCTTTTCGTCCTCGACCCGGTCGGCGAGCTGATCACCACCGGAGACATCGTTCAGGAGCTCCACGGCGGCTTCTTCGTGCACGATCACCCTGGCTTGCCGGTTGGAGCCGAGGGTGGCGCGGCGGATCCAGTTCGCCGTCGCCAACCTCGCCAGCGCCTGCGCCTCCGGCGATGCGCCCTTCAACGCGGACGTGTCGACGACCATCATCGGGGTGTCCGCATCGAAGGCGACGGTGGAGGGTCCGTCGAAGAACCCGGTCAGATCTCCCGACACCAGTCGGCGCAGCGCATGCGCCAACTGGCGGCCGGCATCATCCACCTCCGGCCCCGCACCCGTCGGATCCAGCAGCCGCTCGTATACGTGCGGGACCGTGACCGTGGTCTGGTCGCGGACGGCGTCCAGGGCGAGGTCGAGGGCGGTGTGCTCCACCGGTTCCAGCGGTGCACCGTCGCGGAGCCGGCGCACGATGGTTTTGATCGTGGCCCGCCGGTATTGCAGCACGTTCTGGTTCCACTGCTCATCCGTGAACACCGGATCCCGCGGTCCCTCATCCAGCAGATTGATCCGGGTGGGCCGACCGGGGCCGACACTGATCGACTTCCCGCCGACGTACTCAGCCACGCGCACCCACTCTCCGTTCGGATCGTGCGGCACCGCGATCCTCCTGCCCAGGCGCGCAAGCCGGGCGGACCAGGACTTGGCCAGCATCGACTTCCCGGTGCCTTTCACCCCGATGACCGCCACCGAATGGGAACGGACCACCTCTGCGGAGTAAGCGTCCCAGGGGTCGAAGCAGAACGGGGTGCGGGAGAGCTGGTTCTCCCCGATGTACGGGCCGGTGAGGATGTCACCGGTCTCGGCCAGGAACGGGTACGCCCCACCCAACGTCTTCGACGACACCCGATGCGCAGGAGGGGCAGCGCGGAGCGGCCCGCGGAGATTCTGGTGATGCCGCCACCCCCATGCGGGCATCTTCGACGGGGGAAACTCCCCCGTTGAGATCAGTCGTCGCCCACGATGGGCTGCGGAAGTCGCGCGTCTGGCGGTCTTGAAGGCTCGCTGGTTGCCGGCAGGGATGGCTCCCATGACCTCAGGCATGTCAGTTCCCTTCCACTGGCACCGGCAGGCTCGCGGTGACGAATCCGGCAGCCTGCTGCCCCGCCATCGATGCCAGCACCAGCCGGGCCGGGTGTGATGCTTGTTCGATCTCGGTCCTTGCGTGGGCGAGGGCGTCCTCGGTTTCGGCTGAGATGGTGATGAACCCGCGGACCTTGACGTCTCCGAACCCGTCGACCAGGTCCTCCTCGCGGGCGCTGAGTGCTTCGGCTTCTCGTTGCTGTGCCAGGGTGACGCGGGAGTGCAACCGGAAGCGGATCTCTGATGCGGTCTCCATGTCGGACTGAGCCCGGTTCACCTCGCTCAGCGCTTTGTGGATCGGCACTGGTCGCACCTGCAAGGTGAGGCATCGGGTGGCGTCCCCGGCGTAGAGGAGCGGCTCGAGGAACCCGGTGCGGATGTCGGTGCGGGGCCATTCGGCGACCCAGAACGTTTGATGCCAGGACTGGTCCACGCGCAGGCTGTTCCAGCTCTCGTCGATCCCCATCACGGGCTGGTTCGGCTCTGGGGCGCGGTGCTTGAACGATTCTCGTTCTCGCCGGTGCGCGGCGCTGATGGGGTCTGATGCGGCGGCCATCAGGTCGTCGAGATCGTCCGCGGTCAACCAATTGTGCAGGGTCAACCGTGCCCGTTCAAGCGCCGGCGCCAGTCCGGCGACATGCTCCTTCAGCACCGCGGCCAGCCCCGTCAGGCCTCCTCCGCAGTCCCGGACGGCCGAGTTCAAAACGTTGGTGGAGAACGTCAGGGTGAGGTAGTTGCTGAACCCCATGGACCGTTTCGCGGCCGCGGCGATCAGCTGGTCATAGTCGGCGGCGACCTGCTCGGAAACGGCTGGGTGCTGTTGTCCGATCCGGGTGGTGGTGTATTCGTGCAGTTCGTTCGTGGATGCGCGATCGACCCTGATCCGGCAGGTCGCCTCGACCAATCCCGGCGCGTTCTCCAGGGAGGCTAGCCATTCGGTGAACCCGTCGTACGCGGCTCGTTGTACGCCACGGTCTCGCAGCGCCCATGCTGAGGAGCCGAGCCGGAGGGTGATTGAGGCGAGGCTGCCGCGAGCGTTGTAGATGAATGCACCTGCACCGGGGATCTGCACGATCTGCACATCCCCGAGCGCGCCGGGCAGAAGGAACCGAGTGACAATCTGCGGCCGAATCGCATCCTGGTGCGCCCGTCCCACATTCAAGCTGGCGGTGGTGACCCGCCACCACACGTCCCGCCGGAATTGGGTCTGCTTCGTCATCGCCCGGTAGCCGTACCGGGCGGCCTGCCAGATGATCTGCAAGACCGGTTCCCGCTGGTAAGTGGCGACGGCGAAGAAGAACACCACGGCTCCGACGGGAAGCATCATCCAGATCGCGTTCGCGTTCACGAACAGGGTAATCAGGAGCAGTCCCACGACGGCGGTGACGACGACGAGTTGGGCGAAGCTGAGGCCGAGGAACACACCACGGCGCTCCCGGGCTGCGAACCGTACCCGGGGCGCGCCGTCTTCGGCGGGTGTCCCATTGATATCAGAGGCAAGTGTGCTCATCAGTGACCACCAATTCTCACAAGCGCTCGCATGGGAGCTGACGCAGTGTTGACACGGGAGACCTGGTCTCGGATCGACATACGTCTGTGTAGGGCGTTGCCGACTTCGGCACCGGCGAAGGACACGAGGCGGGTTGCCCACAACGGTGAGAATGAGGCCGCGACAACGGCGCCGGCGGCGACAAGAAACACACCGATGCTGTTGGTGGACTTCGTCAGCTCCACCGCCAGGAGCACAACCCCGGCCGCGAGCGGTTTCGCGAGGAGCAGCCCTGTGGTCAGACTGGCCCACCTTTGCGCCCATGCGCCGAGTTTGGGTTGCCCGATCATCATCAAAGCCACCGGTGCCATGGCCGCCAAGGCGAGGAGCCCGAACTCACGGATCGACATCGCGATGAACAGGAACAGCGAGGCGATCATCATCAGCGCCACGATGAACAATGCCAGGAAGTAGTTCCCGATAGCGTCCTTGTTCGCCGCTCCTGAGACGACCATGTCGTAGATCGGGCTGCCCTGCAGGAACCGGGTCGCGGTCATGCCCGCGGTCACGCTTGTCGTGGGAAGGTCCGCGATACCAACAGCTCTCAACAGGGCGTCCTCGATCGTGCCGCCCTGCACGGCCGTGGTCAGGTTCTCGGTGATGCCATCGGCGACGGTGGAGAACTGTTGCATCATCCACACGCACAGTGCACTGAACGGGATGGCAACGGTGGCGCCAAGGGCGGTGCGGCCGATGCGGTGCCAGTCCTGCAGCACCATGCCGATACCGATCTGGACCAACGCGATGATCATGATCACCGGTGACGTGACGGCGATCCAGAACAGGAACTGGGAGTGCGCGATGGTCCAACTCGTGCTGTCGATGTTGGTGTTGAACGACCCCGTGATCATGGTGCCGATGAAGTCGCCGAGGTTCCGGATCACGGAGGCCATGAACCCGGCGACGGTCTGCCCGGCCTGGCATCCCCAGTCCGTGACGAAACAGCCGTAGTTCGGGTTCCACGGGTCAGTTGACGCTGCAAGCAACATGGTTCCCGCACCCTCACGCGATCTTGAGGGAGGCGCCAAAGTTGATGAGGCCCGCGACGCTGCCAGCGACCGCGACACCGGCGATGACACTCAACGCGCCGACAATGCCGATCTTCTGTACGCGGTGGTTGCTAGAGAGGTGGCCGACCACGATGAATCCAGCGGCAATGAGACCCGCGATCGCGGCAAGGAGCAGGATGTCGCCGAAGACGTCGTTCGCGATGATCTGCAGCGCCGATGACCCGGGCCCCGAGAGGTTCGGAGTCGGTGTGAATACGGTGGGAAGCCCGTGCTGTCTGACGCCAACCCTGTCGAAGAGTTGCCTGGCTGCGATGGTGATGGTGTCGATCATGGTTCTGTCCTTTCCTGAAGTGTTGAATCCGTCATCCGAGTACGTTCCTTGCTTCGCTCGTGTACGCCCCTCCACGAACCGGCAGCGGAGACACTGCCAAATGGGGCGAGGATCAGCCCGGTCACGTTCTTGAGCAGGTTCATCGCCGCCTCACTCCCCACCCGACGAGCCGGCGCCGAGCACCGACTGCGGAAGATCGATGAACAGTTCAGTGGGTTGACCCTCGGACGGAATATCGACCACGAGGTCGAGCCGAGACACACCCTTCGGGACGTACCAGGCGGCAGCGAAGCTGACCGGTCTGCTGTCCGTGATGCGCCACGGCTTCGCGTCGAAGATTCCCGAAGGTTGCCAACCCAGGTGCAGACGGGTCGCCGCTGAAGGACCATCCTTGACGTCCTGGACCGCGTCTTCGGGCCGGCCCTCGAACCTGGTACCTCGCAACGACAACCCGGTCACGTCCTGGGTAGTCGACTTCCCTTGCACCGGCGCCCAGGTGCCGGTCAACTGGATCCGCAGAAGCATCACCTGGGTACCAGCGGGAAAGAGCTCCTCTTTCGGGTCGTCTTTCAACGAGCAGCCACAACCGTGCCGAGCCGTGAACTGTGCTCCCCGATACACGGTCACGAGAACGTACTTGACGATCTCCTCCGCAAGCGGCGCCTTCTCCGACACCGGTCGTGGCTCGTGGGCCGGGGCGGTCGTGTACGACGACGTCGGCCGCGTGACGGAGTTACCGGCAACGCACCCCGTCAGCGCGAGCACGACAACGAGCCCTGCAGCGGCGAGTAACCCTATCCGTCGGCGCATGCTCTCGGTCCTTCCGTGACTGCTTTCACTT
>JBQCCO010000012.1:0-5682 GCA_051962155.1 Leifsonia sp.
AGTACGGCCTCGGCAAACGCGACCTGGTCTCCAACATCAACTGGTACATGAACGTGCCCGTGGAGAAGGACGGCACCCTCGGCATCGTCGACGGCATCTCGGCACCCGGCCTCTCACTGGCCCTGCGCGCCGAACGGGACGTCCTGGTCCTCGTCTCCAACTGCCCGCAGATCAACAACCCCTGCAACGGCTTCGAGCCGACGGCGGTGGAGATGACGATCGGAACCGCGGGCGAAGGGGACGGCGCATGAGCTTCGACACCCTGCTGGTCGCCAACCGCGGCGAGATCGCCGTCCGGATCATCCGCACGGCCCGGGAACTGGGACTGCGGACCGTGGCCGTGTACTCCGACCCGGACCGGGCGGCCCCGCATGTCCGGCTGGCCGACGAAACGGTACGGCTCGGGCCCGCCCCCGCCAAGGAGTCGTACCTCGACGCCGACCTGGTCCTGAAGGCGGCCAAGGACACCGGCGCGGGCGCGATCCACCCCGGCTACGGCTTCCTGTCCGAGGACGCGGCCTTCGCCCGGCGCTGTGAGGACGCCGGGATCGTCTTCGTGGGCCCCACACCGGAGCAGCTGGAGCTGTTCGGTGCCAAGCACACCGCACGGGCGGTGGCCGCGGCGGCAGGGGTTCCGCTGGCGCCGGGCACCGGACTGCTGACCTCGGTGACCGAGGCCCTCGAGGCGGCCGGGCGCATCGGCTACCCGGTGATGCTCAAGGCGACCGGCGGAGGCGGCGGCATCGGCATGTCGGCCTGCCGCTCCGCCGACGAGCTGACCGAGGCCTGGGAGCGGGTGCAGCGCGTCGCGGCCGCCTCCTTCTCCTCCGCCGGGGTCTTCCTGGAACGGCTGGTCGAACACGCCCGCCACGTCGAAGTGCAGGTCTTCGGCGACGGCGCGGGCCGGGTGGTGACCTTCGGCGACCGCGACTGCTCCCTGCAGCGCCGCAACCAGAAGGTGATCGAGGAGGCGCCGGCGCCGGCGCTCCCCGATCCCATCCGCCGGCAGCTGCACGAGTCGGCACGGGCGCTCGCCGCCTCCGTGGACTACCGGTCGGCCGGCACCGTCGAGTTCGTCTACGACCCGCTGCGCGAGGAGGCCTCCTTCCTCGAGGTCAACACCCGCCTGCAGGTCGAGCACCCGGTGACCGAGGAGGCGTACGGCGTCGATCTCGTCGAGCTCATGCTGCGGCTCGCCCGCGACGGCGCGGACGGAGTCGACTCCGCGATCTTCACGAAGGCCTTCGAGGCCTCCGGATCGGCGTTCGAGGCACGCGTCTACGCCGAGGACCCCTCGAATCACGGCCTCCCGAGCTCCGGGCTGGTCACGCAGGCCGTCTTCCCGGGATTCGGCGCTCCTGCGTTGAGCGGCGTACGCGTCGACGGCTGGATCGAGACCGGGCTCGACGTGTCGCCCTACTACGACCCGATGCTCGCCAAGGTCATCGCTGCCGGCCCGACCCGCGAGGATGCGCTCGACCTGCTGCGGGAGGGATTGGATGCGAGCCGCGTCGACGGGGTCGTCACCAACCTCGGCCTTCTCCGCTCGCTGACGGACGACCTCACGTTGCGCTCGGCCACCCACTCCACGTCGACCCTCGACGTCACCGCCGACCCCGATCCGCGCATCGAGGTGATCGAAGCGGGCGCGATGACGACCGTGCAAGACCTCCCCGGCCGGGTCGGCTACTGGCAGATCGGCGTGCCCCCGAGCGGCCCGATGGATGCGGTCTCCCTCTCCGAGGCGAACCTCGCCGTCGGCAACCCGGCCGGTGCGCCGGCCCTCGAGATCACGGCGACCGGCCCGACGCTCCGCTTCACGGCGCCGACCCTCATCACCCTCGCCGGTGCGCCCATCCCGGCTCTCCTCGACGGCGAGCCGGTCGGGCTGTGGGAGCCGATCGCCATCCCCGCCGGCTCCACGCTCGAGCTCGGGACGACTCCCGGGCCGGGCCTGCGCACGTACCTCGCCGTGCGCGGCGGAATCGACGTCCCCCTTTACCTGGGGAGCGCCTCCACCTTCACCCTCGGCGGGTTCGGCGGGCATGCCGGCCGCGCGCTCCTCCCCGGCGACGTGCTGCGTCCCGGGTCACCGGACTCGGATGCGCCGCATCCCGCGCTTCCCGCGGGCTCCCGGCTGAGTACTGTGCCGGGTCCGACCCCTCTCGACCGCCGTCCGGCACTCACCTCGGCGTGGCAGATCGGCGTGACCGAGGGACCGCACGGCGCCCCCGAATTCTTCACCCGGCGCGACCTCGACGAGTTCTACGCGACGGACTACGAGGTCCACTACAACTCCGCCCGCACGGGCGTGCGGCTGATCGGCCCACAGCCCGAATGGGCGCGCAGCGACGGCGGGGAGGCAGGCCTCCATCCCTCGAACATCCACGACACCCCGTACGCCGTCGGGGCGATCGACTTCACGGGCGATACGCCCATCATCCTGGGGCCGGACGGCCCCTCCCTCGGCGGGTTCGTCTGCCCCGCCGTCGTCGCGAGCGGCGAGCTGTGGAAGCTCGGGCAGCTGCGGCCGGGCGACACGATCCGGTTCGTGCCCGTCCGGGAGGCGGACGCGGCGGCCCTCGTCGAGAGGCGGGCCGCGACGGCACTCCTCTCCGCGGGTGGCGACGCGGGCGGCGACGGCGACGACGGCGTGATCGGGCGGTCGGAAGCGACGGACATCCGGCCGAGCGTCACCTACCGCCGCGACGGCGACGACAACGTGCTCGTCGAGTACGGCGACATGACCCTCGACCTGGGCCTGCGGATGCGCGTCCACGCGTTGATGACGACCCTCCAGTCGGACCTGCCCCAGGGCGTCCTCGAGCTGACGCCGGGCATCCGCTCGCTCCAGATCCACACCGACTCCTCTGTGCTGAAGGCGACGGCGCTGGCCGGCCTGCTGCGCGAGATCGAGGCGGAGATCCCGCCGACGACCGAGCTCGTGGTGCCGTCCCGGACCGTGCACCTCCCCCTCTCCTGGGACGACCCGGCCACCCACCTCGCCATCGAGCGCTACATGAACGGCGTGCGAAGCGACGCGCCCTGGACACCCTCCAACATCGAGTTCATCCGCCGGGTCAACGGCCTGGACTCGGTGGATGACGTCTATCGCACGGTATTCGATGCCAGCTACCTGGTGCTCGGGCTCGGCGACGTCTACCTGGGGGCGCCGGTGGCGACGCCGCTGGACCCCCGGCACCGGCTGGTGACGACCAAGTACAACCCGGCGCGGACCTGGACCGCCGAGAACTCGGTCGGGATCGGCGGCGCGTACCTCTGCGTCTACGGCATGGAGGGACCGGGCGGCTACCAGTTCGTCGGCCGGACGGTCCAGGTCTGGAACCGGTTCCGCCGCGGCGGGCTCTTCGCCGAGAGCCCGTGGGCGCTGCGGTTCTTCGACCGGATCGAGTGGTACCCGGTCAGCGCCGACGAGCTGCTGGAGCTCCGGGCCGAGACGGATGCGGGACGCGGCGACTTCGAGACCGTGGACGGCACCTTCGCGATCGCCGAGCACGAGGCGTTCCTCGCGGCGAACGCCGACTCGATCGCGGAGTTCCGCTCGCGTCAGACGACGGCGTTCGAGGCGGAGAAGGCGCGGTGGCGGGCGTCGGGCGAGTTCGACCGTCAGCAGCAGACCGCCGTCACCGCGGCGGTGGACGAGATCGTCGTGCCCGACGGCTCCATCCCGGTCTCGGCGCCGTTCACCTCGACGGTCTGGCAGATCTCGGTGGAGCCGGGCACGCCCGTCCGGGCCGGCGATCGTCTGATGGCGTTGGAGGCCATGAAGATGGAGGCTCCGGTCCTCGCGCCCATCGACGGCGTCGTCTCCGGCGTCTACGCGTCGGCGGGCGATCAGGTCTCGCCCGGCCAGATCCTCCTCTCGATCGGAGCCCACGAATGAGTTCGCTGCTGAGGGTCCGCGAGGCGTACGCGCGCCTTCGCACCGCCGATCGCCCGGAGATCTGGATCGCGCTGCGCGACGAAGAGGATGCGGCCGCCGCAGCCGCCGAGGTGGATGCGCGCGTCGCCGCGGGCGAGTCCCTCCCGCTCGCCGGATTCGTCGCCGCGGTCAAGGACAACATCGACGCGGCGGGATTCGCGACCACCGCCGGCTCGCCGAGCTTCGCCTACCGGCCGGAGCGCGATGCGACCGCCGTGGCGCGGCTTCGCGCGGCCGGGGCCGTCGTCATCGGGAAGACCAACCTCGACCAGTTCGCGACCGGTCTGGTCGGTACCAGGAGTCCGTACGGCGCCGTCCGCAACGCCTGGGATCCCGAGCGGATCTCCGGCGGCTCGAGCTCCGGCTCGGCCGTGGCCGTGGCGCTCGGCATCGTCGACCTCGCCCTCGGGACGGACACCGCCGGATCGGGACGGGTGCCCGCCGCACTCAACGGGATCGTCGGCGTCAAACCGACCCGCGGACTCGTCCCCGCGACCGGCGTCGTACCGGCCTGCCGCAGCCTCGACTGCGTCACCATGTTCGCCCGCGACCTCGCGCTCGCCCGGCGCGCCGCGGACCTCCTGGCGGGAGACGACGGGCTCGACCCGCTTGCCCGCCGGCCGGCAGAGGTGGCGGCGAGAACGGTCGACGCCCTGCCCGCCCGGCCGAGGGTCGCCATCCCCACCGCTCCGCACCTCACCGGACTGGCTCCGGGCTGGGTGGAGGCGTTCCGCGCGACGGTCTCGCAGCTCGCCGCATCCGGCGTCGAGATCGTCGAGGTCGACATCGAGCCGCTGCTCGCCGCCGCGGGCCTCCTCTACGAGGGCGCCTTCGTCGCCGAACGCTACGCGGCGGTGGGAGCCCACCTCGAGGCGCACCGCGATCTGATCGGCGGAGACCTCGATCTCTCGGTCGCACAGATCGTCCTGGGGGGAGCATCCAGAACGGCCGTCGAGCTGTTCCAGGACCGCGAGCGGCTGGACCGGCTCGCCGTTCAGGCACGCGACGCGCTCGACGGCTGCGACGCCCTGATGACGCCGACGACCACATGGCATCCGACCCTCGCCGAGGTGGCAGCGGATCCCCTCGGCGCGAACAGCCGGATGGGCCGCTTCACCAACTTCGCGAACCTCCTCGACCTGTGCTCGCTCGCCGTCCCGGCAGGCGTCGTGGCGGGGCTGCCGTTCGGCGTCATGCTCACCGCCGACGCATTCCACGACGGGGTGATCGCACGGATCGCCGAACGCCTGCATTCGCCATCCGTCGAGCTGCTCGTCGTCGGCGCGCACCTCACCGGTCAGCCGCTCAACGCGCAGCTCGTCGCGGCCGGCGGCTCGTTCGCCGGATCGGTCACGACGAGCGCTGAGTACCGGCTGTTCGCCCTCGACACGGTGCCAGCGAAGCCCGGCATGCTGCGCGTGCGATCCGGAGGCGCCGCGATCGCGGGCGAGCTCTGGAGGCTGCCCGCGGCGGGCTTCGCCCGATTCGTCGACGCGTTGCCGTCGCCGATGGCGATCGGCCGGGTGGCGCTCTCCGACGGCCGGGTCGTCGCGGGGTTCCTCTGCGAACCGTTCGCCGCCGAGGGTGCCGCCGACATCACCGGGTACGGAGGCTGGCGCGCGTGGCTGGCGGAGGCGTCCACCCGGCGCGAGACGGTGTCAGAATCGATGGCATGAGTTCGTCGACCGTCAGCCAGAGCCGACCGGGCCGGCCGCGCGCCGCCGAGCCGGGGTCCTCCG
>JBQCCO010000013.1:0-3883 GCA_051962155.1 Leifsonia sp.
CACGAAGCTGGGCGTCACCCTCCACCTCGACACCGAGACCCGCCGTGTGGAGCGCACGGACGACGAGGGCTTCCGGCTGGAGCTGAGCGACGACACGGTGCTCGAGACCGACGAGTTCCTCGTGGCGACGGGCCGCGTCCCGCGCACCTTCGGCATCGGTCTCGACGCCTTCGGCCTGGAGGACGGCGGCTGGCTGAGAGTGGACGACAGCCTCCGTGTGCTGGGCGCCGACGGCGAACCGGTCGACGGCGGCTGGCTGTACGGAGTGGGCGACGTCAACCATCGCGCGTTGCTGACGCACCAGGGCAAGTACCAGGCGCGCGCCGCCGGAGACGCCATCGCCGCACGCGCCCACGGACGGGACGTGTCGCTCGAGCCATGGGGTGCGTTCGTGGCGACCGCCGACCATGAGGCGGTCCCCCAGGTGACGTTCACCGACCCGGAGGTCGCGTCGGTGGGATTGACCGCGGCGCGGGCAGAGAAGGCCGGCTACCGCATCCGGGTCGTCGACTATCCCATCGGCAAGGTCTCGGGCGCGTACGTCGTCGCCGACGGCTACGAGGGCACGGCACGCATGGTCGTCGATGAGGACCGGAAGGTGGTCCTCGGAGTGACCTTCGTCGGCCAGGAGGTCGGCGAGCTGCTGCACTCCGCGACCGTGGCGATCGTCGGGGAGGTGCCGCTCGACCGGCTGTGGCACGCGGTGCCGTCGTACCCGACGGTCAGCGAGGTGTGGCTGCGGCTGCTGGAAGCGTACGGGCGGCCGGAGAAATGAGCGCAGCGAGATGAGCGCAACCCGTGAGCTCTCCCGCGCGATCACGCGCGCCGGCTATCTGTACGCCACCGCGGTCGGGTTGGTCTGGGGCTTCGTCTGGAGTACCGGACGCATCGAGCGCCGCGGCGGGCTGACCGTCTTCCGGGGCATGCCGAAGGCGACGTTCGGCCGCGGCGGATCGTGCGTCGGCGGTGTCTACCTGACCGACCACAACGTGAGCGACGACATCCTCGAGCACGAGGCCGTCCACAAAGAGCAGTGGCAGCAGTACGGGATGCTGTTCCCGTTCCTGTACCTCCTGGCCGGACGCGACCCCCTGGGCAACCGGTTCGAGATCGAGGCGGGCCTCGAGAAGGGCGGGTACTTATGACACGCACCATCGTCGTCACGGGCGCAAGCTCCGGGATCGGGGCCGTCGCCGCCGAGACACTGGCTGCGGGCGGGGACGAGGTCGCGGTGGTCGGCCGCAACCCGGAGCGGACGCGCGCGGTCGCGGAGCGCATCGGCGCGACGCCCTTCCTGGCCGACTTCGAACGCCTCGACGACGTTCGGGCGCTGGCCGAGGCCCTGCTCGATCGCTACGAGACGATCGACGTGCTCGCCAACAACGCAGGCGGGCTCTACCACGAGCGGGAGCTGACGGTGGATGGGCACGAGCGCACCATCCAGGCGAACCACCTCGCGCCCTTCCTGCTCACCGCTCTGCTGCGACCCCGGCTGGTGGAGACAGCGGCGACCGGCCGGGACGTCCGGGTCGTCTCGACGGCCAGTATGGCGAACCGCTTCGGCAACCTCCGCGTGGACGACCTCGACTGGGAGCGACGGCCCTGGCAGGGCGGCTGGCGTGCGTACGGCACCGCGAAGCTGGCGACGATCCTGTTCGCCGCCGAGCTCGCCGAACGGCTGACCGGCACGGGCGTCTCCGCCTACTCGTTCCATCCCGGGACGATCGCCACCAATTTCGGCAACTCGTCGCCGCTCATCCGCTTCGGCCACCTGGTCACGCGGAGCTCGTTCGGCATCCCGGTGACGGCGGGCGCGGCGCCGTTGGTGTTCCTGGCCGGACCCGTCCCCGTCGGCGCGCCGAGCGGGACGTACTTCGACCGGCTGAAAGCGAACGGACGGACGCATCCGCAGGCGCGCAGCGCGCAGCTGGGCCGCGACCTCTGGACCGCGAGCGCGGAGCTGGTCGGGGTCGACGTCGCCGCGTAGGGCGGATCTGGTCTCGGGCGGATCCCGCGTAGGGCGGATCCCGCGTAGGGCGGGTACCGTCTGGGGCGTCCCGCCTAGGGCAGTCAGCGGGCCGAGAGACCGGGGGTGGAAACGGCGGCGGGCGACATGCCCACCGTTCCGACGAGGTGGTCGCGCACCTCGGTGGCCAGGGCGAAGCCGCCGGTGACGATGGCGCGTGTCTCGCCCGGGCCGTCGCACAGCATCTCGTCGCACCAGGCACGCACCGCGCGTGCTGCGGCCTCGCCGCGAGCGCAGCGCTCCCCTGTCCCGGGGCGGCCGCTGCGGTCGGACCGCGGCAGCCAGGTGAGCGTCACGCGCAGCGGTGTGCCGAGCGGCACGATCTGGGACGCGTCCTCGACCTCGACGAAGACGCGCCCACGTGCACAGAGCGGCAGCAGCGCCAGCTCGGCCGAGAGCTCCACGAGCGAGGTCTCGTCGCCGACGACCAGGAACTGGACGCGGTCGTCGGCGTGCGCCGTGGAGGCGGTGTGGGTGGCGTGATCGGGACGGTACATGACGCTTCCAGTATAGGCGAGCCTTACCTAACCTTCCGTGGCCGGTAGCCGACCGCATCCCTTCCCGACGTCGGCGGTTCGCGTCATGATCCGAGCATGCAGCCTTCCGCCTCCTCCCCGATCGCTCCGATGCTCGCGAAGGCGGTGCCCGAGGTGCCGGAACCAGACAGTGTGACGGGTGGGTTGAGCTACGAGCCCAAGTGGGACGGCTTCCGCGCCATCGTCTACGCAGACGGCGAGGGCGCCGTGGAGTCGGTGGAGATCGGCAGCCGCGGATCCAAGATGCTGACCCGCTACTTCCCGGAGCTCGTGGAGGCGTTCCGCAGCATCCTGCCCGGTCCGTGCGTCCTCGACGGCGAGATCGTCGTCCCGACCGGAGAGCCGGGGAAGCAGCGGCTGGACTGGGAGGCGCTCTCCCAGCGCATCCATCCCGCCGCCAGCCGCGTGAAGCTGCTCGCCGAGCAGACCCCCGCGACGTTCGTCGCGTTCGACCTGCTGGCCGTCGGCGACGAGTCGTACCTGGAGAAGCCGTTCGCGGAGCGCCGGGCCGCGCTGGAGGACTTCGCCGGCGACCTGCCCGCCCCCGTGCAGCTGACCAGGACCACCACCGACGACGAGCTCGCCCGGCGCTGGCTCGTCGAGTTCGAGGGCGCCGGCCTGGACGGTGTCGTCGCGAAGCCGCTCGCGGGTGCGTACGCGCCCAACAAGCGCACGATGCTCAAGATCAAGCACCACAGGACCGCGGACGTGGTCGTGCTCGGCTACCGCGTGCACACCAGCGGCCGCGGCGTCGGCTCGCTGCTGGTCGGGCTGTACGGCGACGACGGCGAGCTGCGCAACGTCGGCGGCGTCTCCGCGTTCAGCGACGCGAAGCGCCTCGCCCTCGTGGACGAGCTCGACCCGCTCGTCGAGCGCGACGAGTCGGGCGCGACGGTGAAGGGCGAGACCGACCGCAGCCGGTTCTCTGCCAGCAAGGACGTCTCCTTCATCCGGCTGCGCCCGGAGCGCGTGCTCGAGGTGCGCTACGACCAGATGGAGGGCATGCGGTTCCGCCACACCGCGCAGTTCGAGCGCTGGCGTCCCGACCGCGACCCGCGCTCCTGCACGTACGAGCAGCTCGACCGCCCGGTCGCCTACGACCTCGGCGACGTCCTGACCTGACTGACCGCGATCCGAACAGCGCGAGCACGATTTGCGCCAAATGTCGCCTTCGGCGTCGCGATGAGCACGATTTGCGCCAAATGTCGCCCCGCGGGGGCGCGATGAACGTGGTCCGCGGGCGCGACGTCGCGGGCGCGTGCCCGAGCCGTTATCCCTTCTTGGCGCGGCTCGGCTGCACGCGCGGCGGCTCGCCCGGCAT
>JBQCCO010000014.1:0-8218 GCA_051962155.1 Leifsonia sp.
ATTTGTTGTTTTTTTATTTTGTGTTTTTTGTTTTTTTTATTTTGTGTTTTTTTTTTGTGGTTTGGGTTTGGTTACTTTTGTGCCCCGTCCCCCCCCGACAGGTCAGGGCCGAAAAGAGGTACAAGATGTTGCAAACAGAAATACGCAAGTCGTCAGGGCTCGTGTCCCGGAAGGAGCGTCGCGTTCGACCGAATTCCCTGACACGAAAAAGGGCCACTACCGGTTGGATATTTTCCGCCCCGGCATTCCTCGTCATCGCAGCTGTAACGCTCTTCCCTATCGCCTTCTCGGTCTTGATGAGCTTTAGCAACGTCGATGTTCAAGGAAGCGGTATCCAGCTCAATGGTGCAACGCTCTCCAACTACGAAACGATGCTCAACAGCCCTGTTTGGCAGTACGCGCTCGTATTTACTCTGGGCTACACGGTGGTGACCGTCTTCGCTGAAACGGCCTTGGGTACCTTGATTGCTCTGTTGTTGGAGAAGCTGACGGCAGCGCGGGGCTCGATGATGGCGGTGCTCCTCATCCCCTGGTCGCTTATCACGGTCATCTCAGCCACGCTCTGGCTCTACATCTACGATCCGACATACGGAATCATGGATGCAATCTTCAGCTCGTTGGGTCTCGGATCTCCCGTAATCCTCGGGTCGCCGGTCTCGGCGATAGTCGCGATGATGGTCGCCGACATATGGAAGACGACGCCTTTCGTGGCCATTATCGTCTTGGCGGGTCTCGTCATGCTGCCTCGAGATGTCTATGAAGCGGCCCAGATCGATGGCGCTAATGGCTGGAAGACCTTCTGGCGAGTCACATTGCCTATGTTGCGTCCAACGATTGCTCTGGCCGTGTTGTTTCGTGTTCTGCAAGCTTTCGGCGTGTTCGACCTGCCCTTCGTTCTCACACAGGGAGGCCCGCAGACTGCTACGACCTCTCTAGCCGTACTGGTTTACAGGGTGATGTTCCAGAACCTCGACTTTGGGCCCGGTGCAGCAGTCGCGACGAGTGCCGCAGTCTTGGTCGTGCTCGGGTGCGTCGTGTTTCTTCGTCTGTTCAAGTCCCAAGTAAGCGCGACGGAGGAAGAATCGTGAACAAGAAACGGCCATCGGGCCGATGGGGGATAGCGATCGGCACAACTCTGCTGGTGATCTTCATCCTCGCTCCCATCTACTGGATGCTGGCAACAAGCCTGAAGTCCGACGCAGCCCTTTCCGCGAAGCCACCTCAATTGGTACCGCTCCCCATCAACTTCCAGAATTACGTCACCGCGTTCGCGAAATACAGCTTCGGGACCTTTTTCCTCAGCTCGGTGATCGTGTCGGTCGCGTCCACAATCTTGGTCTTGGCCCTGGGAACGTTCGCCGGGTACGCGCTCGCGAGATTGCCGCTGCGAGGCAAGTTTCCAATGTTGGTAGCGCTGCTTATGATCAGTGTGTTTCCTGCGGTCGCGCTGCTTGCGCCGCTATATCTAATCATGCGGAACATCGGCTGGCTGAATAGCTATCAAGCTCTAATAGTTCCGTATACGGCGCTCCACCTTCCGTTCGCTATTTGGATTCTGCGCAACTACTTCTTGGCTGTGCCTCGTGAGATAGAGGAATCGGCGACTGTGGACGGCGCCTCCACCTTCCGGACCCTGCTTTCCGTCGTCCTCCCAACGGTCTTACCGGGCGTCTTCACTGCTGGGGTGTTCTCATTCACCGCATGTTGGACAGAGTTCCTCATGGCGCTCACGTTCAACAGCGACAACACCTTCCGCACCATTCCCGTGGGTATTGCGCTATTCGGAACGGAGTACACGACCCCGTATGGCGTCATATTCGCCGCCAGCGCCGTCGCCGTAGTCCCGATCACCATCCTTGTTTTCGTATTCCGGAAGTCGGTTGTCTCGGGGCTGACCTCCGGCGCGATCAAGGGCTAACAGGACGACGGAATCGCTCGCCAGCCCAAGAGCCCAGCCCAGTACAAATCACTAGTTCGTTTGAGAGAACACATGCCAGAACACACCTCGAAATCACTTGCATCGGCCAAAGAATGGTGGCGCGAGGCAGTCGTCTATGAGATCTACATCCGCAGCTTTTGCGACGGGAATGGCGACGGCATTGGCGACATCGCAGGTATCCGCAGCCGGCTTGGCTATCTTCGAGAACTTGGCATTGACGCGATTTGGATTACTCCGTGGTATTTGTCCCCGCAGAGCGATGGAGGCTATGACGTTACCGATTACCGGCAGATCGATCCGCTCTTCGGAACAGTGGCCGAAGCTGAAGCGCTGATTGCCGAGGCTCACGAGCACGGCATCCGTGTCATTCCGGATATCGTTCCCAAGCACACGTCAAGCGAACACGAGTGGTTCAAGGCGGCTGTCGCCGCCGGAGCTGGCGCCCCGGAGCGAGATCTGTATGTTTTTCGCCCGGGTCGTGGACGCGATGGCAATCTTCCGCCGAACAACTGGAAGTCGTCGTTCGGTGGGGCAGCGTGGACCAGAATTGTCGAGCCCGACGGAGAGCCTGGCGAGTGGTACCTGCACCTCCACGCGGCGTCTCAGCCCGACCTCGATTGGGCCCACCCTCAGGTTCGCTCTGAATACGAGAGCATCTTGAACTTCTGGTTCGAGAGAGGAGTCGACGGCTTCCGCATTGATGTCGCGCGAGGGCTTGACCGCGACCCGCTGCTTCCCGATCTTCCAGAAGGTTCAATACCCGATGGAGAGCATCCCTATTACGACAGAGAGGGAGGCCACCTTATTTACCGGGACTGGCGCAAGGTGGCTGACTCCTATCCGGGCGACCGCACGTTTGTAGGGGAGCTGTGGTGCCCTCCTCACCGCATCGCTAGGTATCTTCGGCCCGGCGAATTGCACACGGCGTTCAATTTCGACTTCCTCTGGGCGGCGTGGGACGCGACAGCCCTCAGAGACGTGATCAGCCAGACAATCGCCGAACTTGGGGCAGTCGGCGCGCCCGCTACGTGGGTTCTGTCGAATCACGACTTCTTCAGACATCCCAACCGCTATGGGCGGCCCCCCCAGCAGTGGGACGGGTCGCCAGGATTCTCCGGCTTCGGTGAGCTCGACCTTGCATTGGGCGTTCGGAGGGCGAGAGCGGCCGCGCTCCTACTCCTTTCACTGCCGGGAGGCGCATACGTCTACCAGGGGGAGGAGCTAGGGCTTCCAGAGGTTGAGGACCTGCCGGCGCATGCTCTCCAAGATCCGACATGGTGGCAATCGGGTCACGCTCGGAAAGGGCGTGACGGTGCACGAGTTCCGCTTCCGTGGAGTGGGAAGGAATCGCCCTTCGGGTTCTCCCCCGATGGGGTCAAGCCGTGGTTGCCGCAACCCCCCGCCTGGGCCTCGCTCAGTGCAGATGCTCAGGCGGGCGACCCGACTTCCATGCTGGTGCTGTACAGAAAAGCTCTGCAAATTCGGCGAGAACTTCTGCCGCCGCACGAGGAAGACTTCAGATGGCTCGATCTCGCTCCGGACACGTTGGCCTTCGCACGCGGAGAGGGCTTTGTATGCGCGGTCAACATCTCGGCTCTGCCCGTGACTCTTCCTCCGCATCGTCGAATTCTGCTTTCAAGCGAACCGCTTTCCGACGACGGCCTGCTCGCACCGGACCAGGCTGTCTGGCTGGAGACACATGTCTAGGGAGGCGCCGGCTGGACAGGATTCCCAAGCCCCTATTGGCGTAGGAATCATTGGTTGCGGAAATATTTCAGATAACTATGTCCACGGGATGCGACGGTTCCGTGAGCTGGAGCTCATCGGATGCGCTAGTAGAACTTTCGGGTCCGCCAATGCCCTATCGGAACGGACGGGTATCAAGGCGTTTCGATCTGTGGATGAGCTGATAAGCGATCCGCGGGTGAGAATCGTTGTCAACCTCACTAGCCCGAACGCGCATCATGAGATCGCCAACTCGGCGCTCGATGCCGGCAAGCATCTGTATACCGAGAAACCGATAACAACTGACTTCGCCTCTGCGCAAGCACTCATCGACAAGGCACGACGCCTCAATCTTCTTGTCGGCTCGGCCCCAGACACCTTCCTCGGCAGTGCAGCGCAGACTGCGCGAGCCGCGTTGGACGCTGGGGCGGTCGGCGCGCCCATCGCGGCCAGCGCGTTCATCCGATCCACTCGGCCGGAAGAGTGGCACCCGGACCCCTCGTTCCTCTTTGCGCCCGGCGGAGGCCCGGTTCTTGACCTCGGACCCTACTACGTCGCAGCGCTAGTGAATCTTCTCGGTTCTGTTGAAGCAGTTTCCGCCTTCGCCACCACGGCGGGCTCCGAGCGGCGGATAACGGCGCCCGGCAGGAGGGTCGATCGCGTACCGGTAACCATACCGACACACTTTTCGGGCTCCCTCCGCTTCACAAGCGGGGCGGTCGCGACGGTAATCGCCAGTTTCGATGTCTGGGACAGCGAACTTCCGTTCATTGAGGTCTACTGCCAGTCGGGCACGATCAGTGTCAGCGACCCTGACCAGTTTGATGGGCCAGTGCGTATCAGAAAACGCGGGTCCGCTTCTTGGACCCTGCTGGATCCCGTCATTCCGTTGAATGGAGATCCCACCTCACCTGCGCGACGCTATCGGGGATTAGGCGTGCTGGACCTCGCAAGAGCCATTTCCGGCGGCAACCACCGTACCTCCGGTGGTCTCGCACTCCACACGCTCGAGGTACTTCAGTCGCTCGAAAGCGCCGCCGACACGGGGTCAATCGTTCGGGTGTCATCGCGGGTGGAACGCCCCGAACAGTCCGCGCCTCTACACCTGCCGTCAAGCGGCGGGCCTTGACGTCAACGGCGCCATTTTCATATGCCCAACGAACGTCAGGAAGGGAGAAGAACATGAACATTGTCCCCAACGCACTCAGCGACACGGGTCCAGTCTCGTCGAGTCGGGCGCAGGTGTCTCCACTGCTCGCGCGTTCCTGGTTGTTGGTTCCAGCCAACAAACCCGCGACATTCGAAGCAGCAACTCGGAGCCCTGCCGATGCAGTTGTCATGGATCTCGAAGACGCTGTGGATCCATCCTGCAAGGCGGAAGCGCGAGACGCGTTGATCGCCTGGATGGCCCGAGGTGGCGAAGCGTGGGTCCGCATTAACGACGCCACGACATCGTTCTGGGCGGAAGACCTCGCGGCCGTCTCCGGCAATGCCAGCGTGAAAGGTGTGATGCTGGCCAAAGTAGAGGACCCTGGGCAGCTCACCGACACATTTCTGGCGCTCGAGGGTAAGAAACCCGTCGTGGCATTGATCGAATCAGCCGTCGGAATTGAACGCGCGACCGACATCGCCTGCGCTGAAGGAGCCTTCCGGCTCGCTTTCGGCAGCGGGGATTTCCGTCGCGATACCGGAATGTCCTCCGATAAAGAAGCCATGGCCTATCCGCGTGCTCGGCTCGTGGTCGCCAGCAGATGCGGTGGCCTTCCGGGCCCAATCGACGGACCGACCGTGGGCAGCAGCCATCCGATATTGAGGGAACAATCTGCCACCACAGTCACGATGGGCATGACAGGCAAGCTCTGTTTGTCGCCGGATCAAGCGCCGATCGTGAACGAGGTGATCAGCCCGGCGCCATCAGACGTGGCGTGGGCGCGACAATTCCTCGACCAATTCCAAGCGCGCAGCGGGGTCGTCCTTGATGGCAGCGATCTCCCCCGTCTGGGCCGGGCGCGAAAGATTCTCGACCTCGCGGAGGCTTTCAGCGTGATGCCTTCATGACACCCAGGCCCGCGCCCGGCTGAAGTCCGCCGCGCCCCCAGATCTCCCGGTCCCAGCGCTGGCGTGGTTGAAAGCACTGCGGCCCGAATCCACAGAAACGAATAAGAGGTGATCAGCTCATGGCACTAATCGTCAAGAAGAACAGCACAGTTGAAAGAGAGTCGGAAATCCTCACCGACGGTGCTCTCTCTTTTCTCGAGCGACTGCACACCAACTTCGCCGGACGCCGGGAGGCGCTCCTGGCTGGCCGTGGTGATGCTCGGCGGCAAGTATCGATGGCTCGCCGCCTGGATTTCTCCCCGGATACCGCCGGAATTCGTTCTGGCGACTGGAAGGTGGCACCCGCGCCAACAGCCCTTCTGGACCGTCGTGTGGAGATCACGGGGCCCGCGTCCCCGGCCAAGATGGCCATCAATGCACTGAACTCAGGCGCGAAGGTGTGGCTAGCAGACCTTGAGGACGCGAGCGCACCCAATTGGTTCAACGTCATCGACTCGCAGGTCACTCTAATGGACGCCGCTCATGGCGACCTCGCGTACACCTCTCCGGAAGGAAAGGCCTACACCACGCGAACGGACGCTCCGCTGGCGGTTGTCGTCGTCAGGCCCAGAGGTTGGCACCTGAATGAGCGCAACCTCGGATTCGGTGGTGCCGATGCGATCGCCTCTCTCGTTGATTTCGGTTTGCACTTCTTCCACAACGCCTCGGCACTCGCGAATGAGGGGCAAGGTCCCTTCTACTACCTGCCCAAACTGGAGAGCGCGTCTGAAGCGCGGCTATGGAATGACATTTTCACGTTTGCTGAAAACGAACTCGGTCTGGACTACGGGACCGTGCGCGCGACGGTGTTGATCGAGACAATTCCTGCCGCCTTCCAAATGGATGAAATCCTCTTTGAGCTCCGTGATCACGCGTCCGGTCTCAATGCGGGTCGCTGGGATTACCTATTCAGCTTCATCAAGTACTTCCGAGACGCTGGGCCCGAGTTCGTCCTTCCCGACCGAGCGAGCATTTCGATGACATCACCCTTCATGCGCGCGTACACCGAGCTCCTCGTTCACACCTGTCATAGGCGAGGTGCGTTCGCGATGGGAGGAATGGCAGCATTCATCCCGAACCGACGCGATCCATTGGTTACCGAGGCGGCCATCGCCAAGGTCCGCGAAGACAAGCTGCGCGAAGCGAGAGACGGCTTTGACGGTTCCTGGGTCGCGCATCCGGACTTAGTCCCCGTCTGTGAAGAAGTTTTCGACGCGATACTCGGCGAAAAGCCGAATCAGCTCGATCGCCTGCGTGACGACGTGCACGTGAGCGCGGGTCAATTGATCGACATCGACTCCGACCCCCGTAACGTCACCGAAGCGGGGCTGCGTCTCAATCTCTATGTGGCCGTCGCCTATACGGCTGTCTGGCTGTCAGGAAGTGGTGCGGTCGCTATTCACAATCTGATGGAGGACGCCGCAACCGCAGAGATCTCCCGCTCCCAGGTTTGGCAGCAGCTGCACAACGGCGTGCGCTACGCCGACACGGGGGAGGTCGCCACGCCCGAACTCGTCGTCCGACTTCTCGGTGAAGAAGTGGAGCGTCTACGCACCGAAGTCGACTCTGAGGCGTTCGAACGCTACTATCGGCCCGCCCATGACATGATCGAACGCCTTTGCCTTTCCGATGAGTTTGTCGACTTCCTCACGATCCCCGCGTATGAGTTGCTGGAATTATCGTGAGCATTCTCAGTGCCGAAGACTACATCGACATCGATAGAGAACTGCAGTCGGCGGATGACTTGCTGGACACCTTGTATCGGGGCGCTGATAGCGCACGACACCCGGTCCATACCGTCTATGTGCCGGCGGACGTCTATCAACCGGGTATCGCTTCGGCGTGGGGCGAGCAGGCCAGGGACGCGATGGTCGCCTTCGGTGGATCGCTGGGACTTTGTGAAGCGCTCGGCATCGGCGAGCTCTCGGAGCAAATCGCAGCGCTGGTCGACGCCAAACTCGCGCGTGAACCAATCGAAGATTTGCGGATCGACTTCGAAGACGGCTACGGGACTCGAGGCGACGATATCGAGGACGCGGATTCAACCGCTGCCGCACAGTCCGTCGCGCTGGCCGTTCGTTCTGCATCAGCGCCCCCGTTCGTCGGTATCCGGATCAAGAGTTTGGAAGCGCGCACTAGGCGACGAGGATTGTCGACACTCGACCGATTTCTGACTGTTCTTGCGGACGCAGGCGGAGCTCCGGAGCATTTCTTGCTGACCCTGCCCAAGGTCACCTCGGCGGCGCAAGTCGAGTGCATGGCGTCTGTTTGCGATCGCATCGAACAGCGCCTGGGCATGCGCCGAGGTTGGGTGCGCCTGGAAGTGCAGGTGGAGAGCCCGCAACTGATCATCGGGCCGGACGGGACTTCACCCTTGGCGAAAGTGGTGCACTCCCCATACAACCGCGTAAGTGCGTTGCATTACGGAACATATGACTACAGCGCCGCGTTGGGAAT
>JBQCCO010000015.1:0-3307 GCA_051962155.1 Leifsonia sp.
TTTTTATGGGACGGGGGGGCCCACCACTTTTAGTGGGGGCCGCCCTTCCCCTCCGCCGATCCCGGCGACCCGGGCGCCGGCTTCGGAAGCGATGAGCGCGCCGGCCGCATGATCCCACGGGTTGAGTCCGCGCTCGAAGTACGCGTCGAGCCGCCCGGCGGCGACGCTGCACAGGTCGAGTGACGCTGCGCCGATGCGGCGGACGTCGCGAACATCCGCGATGAGGTCGCCGAGGAAGGACGCCTGCCTGCGCCGCACCTCGGCGTCGTAGCCGAAACCCGTCCCGACGAGCGCAAGCGGCAGCTCCACTCCTTCGTTCACGTGGAGCGGCGCTCCGTTGAGGCGCGCCCCTCCCCCGAGGAACGCCGTGAACGCCTCCCCCGCAACCGGATTCACCACAGCGCCGGCGAGCGTCCGCCACGTCATCGGGTCGGCATCGCCTTCGACCACGGCGATGCTGACCGCCCACGCGGGGATGCCGTAGAAGTAGTTGACCGTCCCGTCGATGGGATCGACCACCCAGGTGAGTCCGCTCTGGCTGCTCCCGCCGCCGGACTCCTCGCCGAGGAATCCGTCGCGCGGGCGTGCGGCGGAAAGCGCATCCCGGATGAGCTGCTCGGTCTCCCGGTCGGCTCGAGTGACGATGTCGCTGAGCGACGACTTCGATGCCGCGATCTCGACCCCGTCGCGGCGGCGCTGCAGGGCGAAAGCCGCGGCGCGGCGGGCGACGGTGGCGGCGATCTCGAGCAGTTCAGCGTGGGAGGTCATGCCACCAGCCTCGCAGATGCGGCCGGGGCGAGGGCGGCGGGAGTCGAGCAGCGTTCCATGTCGGTGGGTGTTCCACAGGTCGCGGAACAACCCGATTTATGGAACAGCGATCAACCGTCGCCTCGAAACCTTCGCGATCCGCTCGGCAAATCGACCGTCAGAGCGATAGCGAATTTCCGGAAAGACGAAAGCCCCGACTCCGAGAGATATGTGGAGTGCGGGGCTTCCGATGGGTGGCGAGTGAGGGATTCGAACCCCCGAAGTCGATGACAGCTGATTTACAGTCAGATCCCTTTGGCCGCTTGGGTAACTCGCCATTGGCGCTCCCGACCACGGGTTGTTCTCGTGACCGAAGGCGCCACACAAGAATACTCGGCGCGCGTCCGCAGACGAAATCAGCGGGCGCCCAGGGGCCACGCTGCTCGCGGAACCGAGTCGGCTCAGGCGGCGAGCGCGACCACGTCCGAGGTCTTCCGGCCCGCGCTCACGCCGACGGACTGCAGTTCGACCGCTGTCCGGACCTCCGGCGCTTCCTCCGGCCCGGGCACGAGAGTGAGCACCTGACCGCTGCCGAACTCGGCGGCGACCCGTGTCAGAAGTTCGCCCTCCGTCATCCCGAGCACCCGGCAGAGTGCCGCGAGGATCTCGGAAGAGGCCTCCTTGCGTCCGCGCTCGATCTCGGAGAGGTAGGGCACGGAGACGCGTGAGGACTCGGAGAGCTGGCGCAGCGTCGTACCGCGCTCCGTCCTGATCCGGCGGAGCACCGAGCCGATCGCATGCCTCAGAAGCATGCGGCCAGCCTATGTCGGATGCCGCGCGTCCGCGCCTACCGATTGCGGCGGTTCTGCTGTGAGCAGAATCCCCGAATGGATGCCGCGCGATCGCGACACCCCGGTCGGCCTTCCGCCGATGTCGGTGGTGTGGCGCACAATCGTGGGCATGAGAACCTTGGAGATTTGCGAACGGTGCGACGGGACGGGTGCCGACCCCGCTCAGCACAGTGAGGAGATCACCCTCTGCGTCGAGTGCAACGGTGACGGCTGCCACGTCACCTACTACGCCGAGCTCGCGCAGACGGCCTGACCTCCGGGCCCGGATCGAATGGCGGCGCCTGACACCGACGCCGCGCTCCTCGCGGTCCGATTCTGCGACCGGGAGTACCCGGGCGCCACGACGATCATTCTGGGCGGTAGCGCGTCCACCGGCCAGCGGACGAGCACGAGCGACATCGACATCCTCCTGATCGCCCCGACCCTCCGGCGCGCAGACGGCGGCACCACGCAAGCAGAGGCGCGCGTCGCTCACCGCGACGGAGAGCGGATCGACATCTTCGCATACACCGAGGAGGGCTACCGCGATTGGGCGGAGCGGGACTTCGCATCGCTGCGACCCGTGCTCTCCTACCTCCTGACCGAGGGCACGGTGCTCCGCGCGGGCGCCGAGTTCGACCGACTCCGGGAGTGGTCGGAGGCGCGACTCCTGCGGGGTCCACAGCCGTCCCCACACGACCTGGAGCTGCGCCGTTACGCCGTGACGGACCTGATCGACGACCTCTCGGACGCGACGGATGCACTCACCGAGGCAGCCATCCGCGCCGACCTCTTCCGGGCGCTCGGGGAACTGGCGCTTCTCGCATCCAAGTCGTGGCTGGGCAGCGGCAAATGGCTGGCCCGCCGGCTGCGCGCGGCCGACGAGCGGTCGCCCGCGGACCTGGCCGCATTCGCTCAGGAGCGCGACAGAACAGCTGCCGCCGCGGTCGCATCCCGCCTTCTCGACGAGCTGGGCGGCCGCGTGGATGAGGACTTCGTGCGCTGAGGATGCGCCCGCTCGGCCGACGGGAAGAGCCGCGTCCCGCGCCGCCTCGTAGACTGGATCGAGCTCTCTACGGAAGGACGGACACCATGGCAGACTCCTCGTTCGACGTCGTCAGCAAAGTCGACAAGATGGAGGCGGACAACGCCGTCAATCAGGCCCGCAAAGAGGTGGACCAGCGCTACGACTTCAAGAACGTCGGCGCGTCCATCGAGTGGAGCGGCGAGAAGATCCTGCTCAAGGCCAGCACCGAGGAGCGCGTGAAGGCCGTCCTCGAGGTGCTCGAGTCGAAGTTCGTCAAGCGCGGCATCACCCTGAAGTCGCTCGACGAGGGCAAGCCGTACGCGTCCGGCAAAGAGTTCCGCATCGAGGTCGGTCTGAAGAACGGCATCGAGCAGGATGCGGCCAAGAAGATCTCGAAGCTGATCCGCGATGAGGCGCCCAAGAGCGTCAAGGCGCAGATCCAGGGCGACGAGCTGCGCGTCAGCTCGAAGAGCCGCGACGACCTGCAGGCGACCATGGCACTGCTGAAGGGTGCCGACCTGGACGTCGCGCTGCAGTTCGTCAACCTGCGGTGAGGTAACCGCGCATCCACTGCGTCACCACGCCGTACGCGGCCTCTCGCACCGGCCGGCGCGACAGGAACACCACGTGGACCGCGCCCATCACCGACGAGACGGTGACGGTCGGCGCCAGCGCGAGCGAGCGCTGCGCGATGTCACCGACG
>JBQCCO010000016.1:0-3972 GCA_051962155.1 Leifsonia sp.
TACGCCAACCCCGACGTCGCGTTCATGCTCGACCAGTGCCACAACCTCGAGGCGAAGATCCCGGGCCAGATCCGCTCGGTGCTCAACGTGCAGGAGGCGACCGCCAAGGCGCTCCTGGTCGACACGGAGGCCCTCGCCGCCGCACAGCGCGCCGGTGACGTGCTCGCCGCCAACACGGTGTTCATGGACGCCTTCAACACCGACGTGCGCGCCGACCTCGCCGCCTGGCGCGAGACCCGCGGCCTCCCGGCCGACCCGATGGCCGCATACACGGCCTCCGGCTACCAGCAGAAGATCGAGGCCTACCGCGTGGGCGGCACCCAGGCCGGATGGGGGGCGTGACACGATGACGAACGAGACTGTCGCAGACCTGATCGCCCGCTCGAATCGCCTCGGGTCGGACCCGAAGAACACCAATTACGCCGGCGGCAACACCTCCGCCAAGGGCACCGAGACCGACCCGGTGACCGGCGAGCCGGTCGAGCTGCTGTGGGTGAAGGGCTCCGGTGGAGACCTGGGCACGCTGACGGAGTCCGGCCTGGCGGTGCTGCGTCTGGACCGCCTCCGGGCCCTGCAGAACGTCTACCTGGGTGTGGACCGCGAGGACGAGATGGTCGCCGCGTTCGACTACACGTTGCACGGGAAGGGCGGCGCGGCGCCGTCGATCGACACCGCGATGCACGGGCTGGTGGATGCGGCCCACGTCGACCACCTGCACCCGGACTCGGGGATCGCGATCGCGACCGCGGCCGACGGTGAGGCGCTGACCGGGACGATCTTCGGCGGTCGTGTCGTGTGGGTGCCGTGGCGGCGTCCGGGCTTCCAGCTCGGGTTCGACATCGCGGCCATCAAGGCGGCGAACCCGGAGGCGATCGGCTGCATCCTCGGCGGCCACGGCATCACCGCGTGGGGAGAGACGAGCGCGGAGGCAGAGGCCAACTCGCTGTGGATCATCCAGACCGCGGCGGACTACATCGCCGCCCACGGCCGTCCGGACCCGTTCGGCCCGGCGCTGCCCGGCTATGAGCCGCTACCCGAAGGGGAACGGCGCGCGAAGGCTGCGGCGCTGGCCCCGCACCTGCGCGCCATCGCCTCCACCGACCGGGTGCAGGTGGGCCACTTCACCGATTCGGATGCGGTGCTCGACTTCCTCGCTTCCGCGGAGCACCCGCGCCTGGCTGCGCTCGGCACGTCCTGCCCGGACCACTTCCTGCGCACCAAGATCAAGCCGCTGGTCCTCGACCTGCCGGCCGACGCCTCCATCGAGGACTCGGTGGCGCGCCTGGAGGAGCTGCACGAGCAGTACCGGGCGGACTACCGGGCGTACTACGACCGGCACGCTACGGCGGACTCGCCCGCGATCCGCGGGGCGGACCCGGCGATCGTGCTGATCCCGGGTGTCGGGATGTTCTCCTACGGCGCGAACAAGCAGACCGCGCGCGTCGCGGGAGAGTTCTACGTCAACGCCATCAACGTGATGCGCGGCGCGGAGGCGCTCTCCACGTATGCGCCCATCCCGGAGTCGGAGAAGTTCCGGATCGAGTACTGGGCGCTCGAGGAGGCGAAGCTGCAGCGGATGCCGAAGCCGAAACCGCTCGCCGGGCGGATCGCGCTCGTCACGGGTGCGGCATCCGGGATCGGGAAGGCCATCGCGATCCGCCTGGCCGGTGAGGGCGCGTGCGTCGTCATCGCCGACCTCGATCTGGCCAAGGCGCAGGCCGCCGCTGCCGAGATCGGCACCGCTGACGTCGCGATCGGCGTGGTCGCGGACGTGACCGACGAGAAGGCGGTCGATGCATCCATTCGGGAGGCGCTGCTCGCCTTCGGAGGCCTCGACCTGGTGGTCAACAACGCCGGCCTCTCGATCTCGAAGCCGCTGCTGGAGACCACCAACGCCGACTGGGACCTGCAGCACAAGGTGATGGCCAAGGGCTCGTTCCTGGTCTCGCGGGCCGCGGCGAAGGTGCTGATCGAGCAGAAGCTCGGCGGCGACATCGTCTACATCTCCTCCAAGAACTCGATCTTCGCCGGCCCGAACAACATCGCCTACTCGGCGACGAAGGCCGATCAGGCGCACCAGGTGCGGCTGCTCGCGGCGGAGCTCGGCGAGCACGGCATCCGCGTCAACGGCATCAACCCCGACGGCGTGGTGCGCGGCTCCGGCATCTTCGCCGGCGGCTGGGGCGCCAAGCGCGCCGCGGTCTACGGAGTGCCCGAGGAGGAGCTCGGCCAGTACTACGCCCAGCGGACCCTGCTCAAGCGCGAGGTGCTGCCCGAGCACGTGGCCAACGCGGTGTTCGTGCTGTGCACGAGCGACCTCGACCACACCACCGGCCTGCACATCCCGGTGGATGCGGGGGTCGCGGCGGCCTTCCTGCGATGAGCGACGGATCTGGCACCGTCGCTGCCGTCGACCTCGGTGCTACCAGCGGCCGCGTCATGCACGCGCGGGTGGGGCCGGGCACGCTCGAGCTGACGGAGGCTGCTCGGTTCCCCAACACGCCCGTGCGGGTGTGGGAGGGCGACCGCTCCGCTCTGCACTGGGACCTCACGGGGCTGTTCTCCAGCATCCACGGCGGGCTCTCGGCGGTCGCCCGCTCCGATCCGGCACTCGCCAGTATCGGTGTGGACTCGTGGGCGGTCGACTACGGGCTGCTGCGCGACGGCCGCCTGCTGGGCGAGCCGTACCACTACCGCGACGAGCGCACGGCCCGGGGCGTGTCCCTGGTCCACGAGGTCGTCGACCCGGCCGAGCTGTACCGGGAGGGCGGGCTGCAATTCCTGCCCTTCAACTCGCTGTACCAGCTGGCGGTGGATGCGGCCGACGGCTCCCTCGAGGCCGCCGACCGGTTCCTGCTCGTCCCCGACCTGATCACATACTGGCTGACCGGCACGCAGCAGGCGGAGCGCACCAACGCATCCACGACGGGTCTCCTGACGGCGGAGGGGGACTGGAACAGCGCCCTCATCGGCCGGCTCGGCCTCCCGGCCGGCGTCTTCGCACCGCTGGTGGATGCCGGAACACCGGTCGGCGGCCTGCTCCCGTCGCTGGCGGCGGAGTTCCCGTTCGCGGGTGCCGGCCCCGTGGTCACCACGGTCGGCTCCCACGACACGGCCTCGGCGGTCGTGGCCGTCCCGATGGATCCGGCACGCGCCGCCTACATCTCCTGCGGGACCTGGGGTCTGGTTGGCGTCGAGCTGGAGCACCGTGTGGTCTCCGAGGAGGGCCGCGCCGCCAACTTCACGAACGAGGGCGGCGTGGATGGGCGCATCCGGTACCTCCACAACGTCATGGGACTGTGGCTGCTCAGCGAGTCGTTGCGGGAATGGCAGCAGCGCGGCCTGCCGGTCGGCCTCGAGGGGCTGCTCGCGGAAGCGGCCGAGCTGCCGCGGCCCGCGGACGTCTTCGACCCCGACGACCCGCGCTTCCTCGCGCCGGGGGACATGCCCTCCCGGATCGCCGGGTGGTTCTCCAAGCGCGGGCTGAGCGCGCCGGCATCGCCGGCCGGCATGGTGCGGGTGATCGTCGAGAGCCTCGCCGCCGCGTTCGCGGAGTCGGTGCAGCGGGCTGCGGCGCTGACCGGTGTCGCCGTGGAAGCGATCCACATCGTCGGCGGAGGCGCCCGCAATGCGCTCCTGTGCCAGGCGACGGCTGACCGGAGCGGTCTGCCGGTGCTCGCCAGTCCGGTGGAGGCCACCGCGATCGGGAACGTCCTCGTACAGGCCCGCGCTGCCGGCCTCCTCACCGGCGACCTGGAAACCTTGCGGGCCCTCGTGGCCCGCACCACCTCACTCGTCCGTTACGACCCTCGATAGGATCACTCATGGTCACCCGTCAATTTCCG
Source organism: Leifsonia sp. (assembly GCA_051962155.1). GTDB lineage: Bacteria > Actinomycetota > Actinomycetes > Actinomycetales > Microbacteriaceae > Leifsonia. The sequence continues at coordinate 3,846 of JBQCCO010000016.1, forward strand.
AAGCCGGCTGAGTTGCTGGAGTTGATGCAGTTCAAGAGGCCGGAGCTGGATCTGAAGAAGCGTCGGCTGGCGTCGGCGTTGACGATCGAGGATCTGGCCCGGATCGCGAAGCGGCGGACGCCTCGGG
>JBQCCO010000017.1:0-15147 GCA_051962155.1 Leifsonia sp.
TCGGATCTTCACCGAAGCCCCCATCGACATGTGGTGGGCCGACCAGAAACCCGGCTTCGTACCCGCCTGACACACAACCCGCCAGCGGCGCTCGTGCTCTTTGGCCGGTCCAGAGTATTGAACTCTGGACCGGCCATGGGCCAACTCCGGAGAGATTCCCATGACGCGTTCCGGCTTCCAAGAGGGGCAGTTCAATGCATATAACGCCGGCTGATACCGAGAAGCTGCTGCTCGCGGTCGCGGGCATGGTCGCCCGTGACCGGCTCTCCCGTGGAGTGCTCCTCAACTACCCCGAGGCGGTAGCCCTTTTGGGCACATGGGCCATCGAGAGAGCGCGAGAAGGCGCATTGGTCGCTGATCTGATGAACGAAGGCCGAAACGTACTTACAAGTGAACAAGTGATGCTTGGCGTGCCTGAGATGCTCCATGACGTACAGGTGGAGGCGACATTCCCGGACGGTCGAAAGCTCGTCACCATCCACCATCCGATCCAAGACGCGCCTGGGCCGCCTGCTTCGACGGCTCCGTCGGCCATGGGATCAGAACCGGAGCCCGGTTGCTACCGCATTGTCCCTGGTGAGCTAGAACTTAACGCCGATCGCAGCCAGGGTGAGCGACGACGGTTCGTCTTCGTCAATACCGGCGATCGTCCTATCCAAATCGGGTCTCACTTGCATCTCCCAGACGCGAACGCAGCGCTCGCGTTCGACCGGGAGGCAGCCCATGGATTCCGGCTCGATATCCCGTCGGGCACCTCGCAGCGATTCGAGCCAGGAGCCTCGCGCGAGCTTGACGCGGTCGCGATCCGCGGGCGACGCCGGGTTCCAGGTCTGCAGCTGAGGAACTCCGCAAACGAAGGGCACCTGTGATGAGGATTGACCGCGCGAGATATGCCGCACTATATGGTCCCACTGCCGGTGATCAGATCCGACTCGGCGACACAGACCTCTGGATTGAGATCGAGGACGACCACACCTTTGGCGGCGAGGAAGCCGTGTTCGGTGGTGGAAAGTCCATCCGTGAGTCGATGGCGCAGGGCACGGCGAGTCGAGCCGATGGAGCGCTCGACACCGTGATCACTAATGCCATCGTCCTCGACTGGTGGGGCATCGTGCGCGCGGACGTGGGCATCCGCGATGGAAAGATCGTGGCGCTTGGCCGTGCAGGGAACCCGGATGTTGCGGATGGAGTGCACCCAGAACTGCTCATCGGTCCTTCCACGGACGTCATTTCTGGCGAGGGGCGAATCCTGACCGCAGGCGGCATTGACTCCCATGTGCACCTGCTTTCTCCGTCGCAGATCGATGAGGCCCTCGCCGCCGGGATTACGACGATCGTGGGTGGGGGGACGGGGCCCTCGGACGGCTCAAAGGCAACGACGGTGACGCCGGGCGCCTGGCATCTGGGCACGATGCTTCAGTCAACGGATCACATGCCGGTGAACGTGCTTCTGCTCGGCAAAGGCAACACTGTTTCGACCGCAGCGCTGAAGGAGCAAGCGCTCGCGGGTGCCGCCGGCTACAAAATCCACGAGGACTGGGGAGCTACGCCTGCTGTGATTGACGCCGCCCTCACCGCAGCAGCCGAATGGGGACTGCAGGTCGCCTTGCATTCAGATTCCCTTAACGAGGCCGGTTACGTGCAGTCCACGATCGATGCCATCGGAGGCCGCGGAATTCATGCATTCCATGTGGAAGGCGCTGGCGGGGGGCACGCTCCAGACATCCTTTCCATAGCCTCGCTTCCCAACGTAGTCCCCGGCTCGACAAACCCGACACTGCCGCACACCGTGAACACGGTCGCCGAACACCTCGACATGCTCATGGTGTGCCACCATCTCAACCCGTCTGTGCCGGAGGACCTCGCTTTCGCCGAATCCCGTATCCGCGCGACCACGATTGCCGCGGAGGATGTCCTTCACGACATGGGCGCCCTCTCTGTGACGTCCTCGGACGCTCAGGCAATGGGCAGGATCGGAGAAGTCATCACCCGCACATGGCAGGTCGCGCACGCAATGAAGATTCGTCGGGGACCCCTTGGTGAAAGCATGCCCGCCGACAATGAGCGTGCCCGCCGTTACGTCGCCAAATACACGATCAACCCTGCCATCGGCCACGGAATCGATCACGTGGTCGGCTCAGTTGAGCCGGGAAAGTTGGCCGACTTGACGCTTTGGGATCCCCGCTTCTTCGGAGTTCGCCCAGACATTGTCATCAAGGGTGGGGGCCTGGTCTGGGCAGCACTCGGCGACCCGAATGCGTCCATTCCGACCCCGCAGCCGGTACTCATGCGTCCAGCGTTCTTGAGCGCGATCGGGGCCGACTTGTCCGTGTCCTTCGTCGCCCCGTCGGCGATCGTTGACGGGCTTGAGTATCGGCTGGGGCTGCGCCGTCGCCTGGCGCCGGTGCGCGACACCCGGAAGGTGACGAAAGCCGACCTCAAGAACAACGATGCGTTGCCGAGCATTCAGATCCGCCCTGACACCTTCGCCATCACCATCGAAGGCGATCTTGTAGTACCCGCACCTTCGGATTGGCTGCCATTGGCGCAGCGCTACACGATGTTCTAGGTCTGCGATGCTCTTCGATTCTCGTTCGCAGCCAGCGTCGCACGTCGTTTCGATGCTCCTCGCCGACGCGAGGTTGCCGGTTGGCGGGCACGCACATTCCGCGGGGCTCGAGCCGGCGCTGTCCGGTGGCATGAGTCCCGCCGACGTGGCGGCATACATTCAGGGTCGGGCCGAAACTACCTCCCTCGTCGAGGCCGGTACCGCAGTAGTTGCCCGGCATCGTTTCCTTACCGATCCTTCAGCCCAGGGGCTGCGAGAGGTCATCGCGCATTGGGCTGCGCGTACCCCCTCCCTTGCCCAGCGTGAAGCTTCGAGGTTACTCGGCCGCGGCTACTTGCGTCTCGCGACAACGACATGGGGCCGCGACCGCGCCGTGGGGGCGTGCGCCGCACTCAAACGCCCGCCGCGTCCCGTCGTCATCGGTGCAATAGCTGCGGCGACCCTCATGGAACCGCTGGACCTCGTCGAGCTCATCGTTTACGAAGACGCTCAGACGGCCGCTGCGGCTCTGCTCAAGCTTGAGCCGACCAACCCCGCCGCGCTTGTCGCCGTTGTGCTCGAGGCCTGCAGGTCGGTCGGCGACCGGATGCCGCCCATCGCCTCTTTGACAGATCCCCACTGCATCCCTGCCTGGGGTGCCCCGCTATCCGAGGGATGGGCAGAATCCCACGCCCTCCGAACCGAAAGGCTATTCCGTGCCTGAAATCACTACCCACCGCGCTCTTCGCCTCGGCGTCGCAGGCCCCGTCGGCGTCGGCAAGTCCTCCCTCATCGCAACCGCGTGCCGCGCACTCAGCTCCGAGATCCGCCTGGGCGTGATCACGAACGACATCTACACGGATGAGGACGCTCGATTCCTTCGATCAGCCGGAGTTCTTGAACCTGAACGGATCCGCGCTGTTGAAACTGGGGCATGTCCGCACACGGCGATTCGTGACGATATCACCGCGAACCTCCTCGCGGCCGAAGACCTGGAGCGAGATTTCGCGCCTCTCGACGTCGTCATCATCGAATCTGGTGGCGACAACTTAACGGCGACGTTTTCACCGGCGCTTGTGGACGCGCAGATCTTCGTTCTCGACGTCGCCGGCGGCGGAGACGTTGCGCGCAAGGGCGGCCCAGGAATAGCCCGTGCCGACCTGCTGGTTATCAACAAGACCGACCTCGCCCCCTATGTCGACGTGGACGTCGAGCAGATGGTCAACGACGCCTCAGAAGCGCGTGACGGACGCGCTGTCGTTCCGCTGTCCCGGAAGAATCCGGACTCGGTATCCCTACTCAAAGGCTGGATTCTCGAGATGCTCAACGCACATCGAGCGGGCACCCACGAGCCACAGGATCCGGGCCCGATGGCCCCGCATTTTCACAGCGGAGGTAAGGAACACACACACGCCGACGGCAGCGCCCACACCCACTAATCGTGTCCGCCACGGTCATCGAGATCGCGCCGGGAGCACGCCGCGCTTTCGTCACGCTGCGCGCCGGCACGATAGTCCCGCGGCTGATCTCGAAGGGACAATCATCGGCCCGGGTAGCCTTGGTCGCCGGAGGTGCGCTGCTCCTCGGAGGAGACACGATCGACATTCGCGTGACCGTCGCAGCGGGTTGCGCACTCGAACTCGAGGACGTCGGAGGAACGGTCGCCTACGACGGTGAGGGCCGACAGGCGGCGTGGGATGCGACGGTGCATCTCGGTGACGGGTCGTCGATTACCTGGGAGAGCCTACCCTTCATCGTCGCAGACGGCGCCGACGTGGAACGCTGCACTGACATCAACCTCGGCGCGGATGCGACCGCGGTCATCCGGGAAACCGTCGTGCTTGGACGTGCGGGGGAACGCGGGGGACGAGTCCGGATGCGCACCCGAGTCCAATCAGGTGGTGATCCGATCGTCGTCGAAGAGATCGTCATCGACGGTCAGCTTCCAGTTCCTGGCGTCCTTGGTAGCGCTCGCGTACTCGACACCGTGATCGTCGTAGGCCGTGACTTACCCGATTCTCTACCATTTCGATCTGTCGGTGGCAGCACCCAACTGCTTCGTCTCGAGGCGGGCGGCGCAGTGGTCCGCTCGATCGGCGACGCAGCGCACAGTGTGGACCTGGCACCCGTGATGGAGGCTCTCGCCTTCCCGAGTCAGGTTCGTGAGCCGATAGAGCGTGCGTATGCGATTACGTCCTAGTTTTACGGCGTTGTTCGTTGCGACGCTTCACATCATGGGCTGGGGCATACTCGAGTCCGGTGTCCTGCTTGCGCCACCCGTGCACAGTGCGAGCGCCGTCTTCAGCTTCGGTGTCGGCGGGACGGCTTATGCGCTCGGGCTCCGGCACGCGTTCGACGCCGACCACATCGCAGCAATCGACAATACGACCAGACGGTTGCTTTCGAACGGTCGTCCGGCCAACTCCGTAGGGCTTTGGTTCTCGCTCGGCCACTCGACGATTGTGGCGGTGCTGTCTCTTGTCCTGACATTCGGTGCCCGCGCAATCGAAGATACGCTTTCAAACGAGACCTCGACATTGCGCCATTGGGCTGACGCCATCGGCCCCACGGTTTCCGGAACATTCCTTCTCGCCATCGCGGGAATGAATGCAGCGAATATTGCACGTCGCAAGGGGCGCGACATCCATTCGGGCGCTCGTGCGGGAGGCCCCATCTCGGTGTTGCTTCGTCGCATGGGCGCCGTCGTCGACCGTCCATCGCGCATGTACGCCGTTGGGGTGCTTTTCGGGCTTGGTTTCGACACTGCTTCCGAAATCGGGCTGCTCGCGCTCGCTGGCGCGGCATCCGTCGGATCGGCGCCGCTGTGGTCGGCCATGGCGCTGCCCCTAATTTTCGCGGCAGGTATGTCGCTCCTCGATTCGGCTCAGGGTGCGATGTCCCGGCGAGCGTACTCCTGGCAGGTGGTCGGCTCGCATGCTGCTGCACGCCGATACGACGTTTTGGTGACGGGTGCTTCTGTCATGGCGGCGGTCACCATCGGTCTTGCAGAATTCGCAACTGTCGCTGCGTCGTGGGTGCCAGGTCTTCGAGGCTGGCTCGCGCCGATCGAGGCCGTACCCGTTGATACGTTCGGATTTGTCCTCACCGGGGCCCTTCTTACTACGTGGGCAGTTGCAGCATTTGCCGTCCGACCTGTCCTGCGGCCGACTCGACGTATCGCGGGAGAACCGAGCCGTCGCCGCCTAGGCGCCCGCGAATGAGCGTCCGGCGAGGAGCTGAATCGATCGAAGAGAGGGCAACGGGCCTATGGCTACTGGCGCGCTATCCGGTCACCATCAGCATACGCGTGCGATTGTCCACTGCGCTTTCCGACAGCGCAGCCTCAGCCGCGAGAGCGCTCGCCCCACGAACACCGCCCCGGTCACCCAATCGTGATTCGGTCAGGATCAAGTCTCGTGTTGCGAGAGGTAGCGCATGCGCGTACACACCCTCCCGAACCCCTGCGAGAAAGGGTTCTCCGGCCGCGGTGAGGCTGCCGCCGATTACAACCACATCCGGGTTCAACATGCTCACTGCTGAGGCAACTACCTCACCGATGAGGCGGCCGGCCTCTCGGACCTCGGAGGTAACACGGAGATCGCCGGAGCGCGCAGCGTCGATGAGTCGATCGACCGCTGACGGCACGTTTCCGATGAGTCGATCCGCAAGGGCGCTTGCTGAAGCGAGGGCCTCCAGACAGCCCCGATTGCCGCAGCGGCAGCTCACCGTCGAGTCATGATCGGCGACGATGTGTCCAAGGTCGCCGGCAGCTCCGAGTGCTCCGCGATACACCCGACCGGCTGCGACGATGCCGGATCCGATTCCTGTCGCGGCCTTTACGAAGAGCAGGTTGTCGATACCGGTCCAGTACTGACGATGCTCCGCCAACGCAAGCACATTGACGTCGTTATCGACCACGACCGGTACATCGAACTCGGCGCGCAGACGGTCCGCGACGGGGTAGTCTTCCCAGCCGGGCATGATCGGGGGACTCACCGGCCTTCCCGAGCTGAAGTCAACCGGGCCAGGGACGCCTACTCCTACTGCGAGCACGGAGCCACTCGGCAACGAAGCATTCTCGATGAGTTGTTTGCCGTGTTCGATGACCCATCCGAGCACGACCTCGGGGCCGAGCCGGATGTCGAGTTCCTCCCGCGCAAACCCGAGGATTTCGCCAGTGAGGTCGAGAAGTCCTACCGAGGCGTGCGACGCGCCGAGGTCGACGCCGAGCACTGCATGGGCTGTAGTCCGAAAGAGAAACCTGGACGACGGACGTCCCCCGGTCGACTGGCCTTCACCATCAGCCTCAATGATGCCGGCGCGAAGCAGGGTGTCCATTCGTGCGTTCACGGCAGAGCGCGACATCCCGCTTGCCTGGACCAATTCGGACCGCGTCCGTGCTTGGCCGTCGCGCAGGAGCTGGAACAGGCGACCCGGGCTCTGGCCGAGCGGGAATGCTGTCGCGAGTGCTTCGTGCATGGGCGATATCGAATCACAATATTGGTTCCCGTGCAACGAGCTTTCGATTTCGAAAATCGAAAGATTGCCTGCTTTCGCTTGACAATGCCAGGCTCATGCCCGTACCTTCGCCTCAAGTCGGCAAGGTGAGCGAAAGTCAGGGAGATCCTGCGCCTCGCGCTCTTCCGACCTGATGCAGCAGTCTTCATCGCCGATGACTTCTTTCGTTGTCGGTGGGATCGGACACGAAAGGAGTCTCAGTGAAGCGCGATATCGCCCTCTTCTCGGGCCAATGGGCAGACCTCGACATCGAAGTAGTTGTCGAGAAGGCACAGGGCTGGGGTTATGACGGCCTGGAACTAGCCTCGTGGGGAAGACACCTGGACCTTGAGAGGGCCCTGGTCGACACCTCCTACCGAAACGAGATCCGTAGCATCTTCGACCGCTTCGGCATGAGGATCGACGCCATCAGCAATCATCTCGTCGGCCAGGCCGTTTCGGATCACTACATCGATAAGCGCCATCAGCGGATGCTCCCGCCGGCGATCTGGGGCGACGGAGACGCCGACGGGATCCGCGCCCGCGCCACCGAGAGCATGAAGACAGCCGCTCGCGTCGCCGCCCAGCTGGAGGTACCCGTCGTCAGTGGATTCAGCGGGTCTCCAATCTGGCACATGATAGCCGGCTGGCCCCCGATCACGCCCGAGGACATCAGCGACGGCTACACCCTCTTCGCCGACCAGTGGAATCCGATCATCGACGTCTTTGAAGCCGAGGGTGTGAAGTTCGCCCTCGAGGTCCATCCATCGGAGATCGCCTTCGACTACTGGACGACACAGTCGACTCTTGACGCGATGGCGTGGCGGCCCGGCTTCGGCATCAACTTCGACCCCGGGCACCTGTTCTGGCAACAGATCGACTTGGTCGGATACATCGACGACTTCGGCTCCCGCATCTATCACTGCCACGGCAAAGAGGCCTCCCAGCATCTCAACGGCCGCAATGGCATCATCTCCGGGCTGCTCGAGTTCGGCGACCTCAAGCGTGGCTGGGACTTCTCCTCCATCGGGCACGGCGACGTGTCGTGGGACCGGCTCATCCGCGCCCTCAACGCCGTCGGATACACCGGCGCGATCTCTGTCGAGTGGGATGACGCCCACATCGGCCGCGAACAGGCCGTCGAGGAAGCCCTACAGCTTCTGCGCGGATACAGCGTGGAACGCACCGGCGGCGCTTTCCAAGAAGTTTTCAAGTAGATCGAAAGGACCAAACCTCATGAAGCTTGGATTGTATGACAACGCGTTTGCGGGTGTTCCGTTGGACATCATGTTGGATCGGGCCGTTGAGCTCGGCCTGGACATGCTCGAGATCGGGACTGGGAATTATCCCATCGGTGGTCATTGTGATCTGGATCTTCTCCACGCCGACGCTTCGGCACGCAAAGCGTTCTTGGCGAAGTTCAAGGAGCGGGGCATCACCATCAGCGCCCTGAGTCAGCATGGCAACCCGATCGGCCCGGACGAGAGTTTCGCTACCTCCTCTCATCAGGTGTGGCGCAAGACCGTCGAGCTGGCGAATGCGCTCGAGATCCCCGTCGTCAACGGGTTCTCCGGTTGCCCGGGCGACCCTGCCGGTTCCGCCTACCCGAACTGGGTGACGTGTTCCTGGCCGCCGGAGTTCGCGGAGATCCTGGAATGGCAGTGGGCCGAGAAGGTGATCCCGTACTGGGCCCGCGAAGAGGAGTTCGCCCGCTCCGAGGGGATCCGTGTCGGTATCGAGATGCATCCCGGTTTCGTGGTCTACAACACCGAGACGCTGATGCGGCTTCGCGAAGCGACCGGGCCGGCCCTGGGCGCCAATTTCGACCCCAGCCACCTGTTCTGGCAGGGCATCGACCCCGTCGAGACCATCCGCGAGCTCGGGACCGCAGGCGCACTGTTCCACGTGCACGCCAAGGACACCTATCTCGACCAGGGCAACATTCGCCGCAACGGCGTGCTGGACACCAAATCGATGACCGACATCCCCAATCGGGCCTGGACCTTCCGCACGGTCGGATACGGGGCAGGCGACAAGGTCTGGCGGGACATGCTCAGCATGATGCGCGCCGTCGGCTACGACTACGTCCTCAGCATCGAGCACGAGGACGGTCTGGCGTCCCTGGACGAGGGCCTCAACCTCGCCGTCGGGTTCCTCCGGGATCGGATCTTCACCGAAGCCCCCATCGACATGTGGTGGGCCGACCAGAAACCCGGCTTCGTACCCGCCTGACACACAACCAGTCACTCACATCACGTAAGAGAAGAGGAAGACCATGAAAGCAACACGCAATGTGGCGTGGATCGCGATTCTCGCCACTTCCGCCATCGCGCTCGCCGGTTGTTCGGCGACGCAGGCACAGGGAGGCAGCAGCTCCACCGCAGCAGCAAATGTCACCTTGACTGCCGAGCAGCTCAGCAAGGCGGGGAGCCCCGAGGCCGTGCTCAACCTGCTGAAACCGCTGAAGGGCATTGCCTCCGCGGGCAAGGGGAAGATCGCCGTCCTCCTGCCGGACACTCAATCCTCGGCGCGGTACGTCGAGCAGGACACACCCGATTTCGAGAAGGCGTTCGCGGCGATGGGGATATCCAAGGACGACTACATGATCCTCAACGCCCAGAATTCGACTCAGACGCAACAGACTCAGGCCGAACAGGCCATTTCTAACGGTGCGTCCGTGCTGCTTCTGGACAACCTTGATTCTGGAAGTGGTGCAGCCATCCAAGCGGATGCCCGCGAGAAGGGCGTTCCGACGATCGACTATGACCGCCTGACGGTCGGGGGATCCGCCGACTACTACGTGAGCTTCGACAACCAGTATGTCGGTACCGCGCTCGCGCAGGGGCTGACGCAATGCATCAGCGACTGGTCGGTTGCCGATCCGAACGTCTACATCCTGGCTGGGTCTCCCACCGATAACAACGCCACGCTCAGTCAGGTCGGAATCGACAATGTGATTAAACCGCTGGTCAGCGATGGCAAGATGAAGCTAATCGATGCTGTCCGGGTCCCGAACTGGGACAACCAGGTCGGGCAGACCATGTTCGAACAGGCGTACACCGCGCACTCGCAGATCAACGCCGTCCTCACCGGAAACGACGGACTTGCTCAATCGGTCATCTCTGTACTCAAGAACCAAGGCGTGAAGCCGAGGACCGTTCCGACGACCGGTCAGGACGCGACACTTCAGGGCATGCAGAACATCTTGGCCGGCTACCAGTGCATGAGCGTGTACAAGCAGGTCTATGTGGAGGCCGCGGCGGCCGCAGCCCTTGCCGTCATGGTGAGAGCCGGAGTCACTCCGCCAAAGGATCTCGTCAACGGCTCCTACGACGCCAAGAGCAAGAAGGTCCCCTCGGTCCTGCTGAAGCCCGTGTCCGTCGACGCGCGCAACATGAATGACACTGTCATCCGCGACGGCGTCGTCAAGGCAGCCGAGTTGTGCACGGGAGATTTCGCCGAGGCGTGCGCGAAGGCGGGCATCAAGTGACTACGGTCGCCAACGCACCCATCCTTGCGCTGCGCAACATCCGAAAATCCTTCGGAGCCGTGAACGTGCTGAAAGGCGTCGACCTCGCCCTCTTCCCCGGGACCGTCACGGCACTCGTCGGAGATAACGGTGCCGGCAAGAGCACCTTGATCAAGTCCATCGCAGGGATCTACTCGATTGACGGAGGCGAGCTCAGCTGGGAGGGATTGAAGCGCACGTTGCGATCGCCTAACGATGCGACCGCTCTCGGAATCGAAGTGGTCTACCAGGATCTGGCCCTCTGCGACAACCTCGACATCGCAGCGAACATGTTCCTCGGTCGAGAGGAGATGCGCGGCGTCGTCCTCGATGAGCTGGAAATGGAGGAGCGCGCCGAGGACGTACTCGCGTCACTGAGCGTGACAACCGTCAGCTCGGTGCGGCAGCCGGTGGCCAGCCTGTCGGGAGGACAACGTCAGTCAGTGGCGGTCGCTCGAGCTGTGATGTGGAACTCCAAGCTGGTCATCCTTGACGAGCCGACGGCGGCACTGGGCGTCTCGCAGACTCAGCAGGTCCTCGGGCTCATCCGGCGGCTTGCCGATCGCGGCCTAGCTGTCATGTTCGTCTCTCACAACCTCAACGATGTCTTCGAGGTGGCAGACCGAATCGCCGTCCTGCGCCTCGGCCAGATGGTCGGGGACTACGCGGCGAAAGACGTGACGTCCCGAGATGTCGTCGAGCTGATGACAACCGGTGCGATGACCGGTTCGAAGGGAGAGGGGTAGGTGTCAAAGGTGGATGAACGGGTGGACTCGCGCAGCAGCCGCGTCGCCGAACCACCGGCACAGAGAACGCTGGGTACCGCATCGCGGCAGTACGTCAATAGGCTGAGGGCCGGCGATGTCGGGATGCTCCCAGTGATCATCGGGCTGGTTCTCATTGCGGTGGTGTTCCAGGTACTGAACGCCAACTTCCTGACGGCTAACAACCTAGTGAACTTGCTCGTTCAGGGAAGCGTTTACGTCCTGATCGCTATCGGTACGGTCTACGTCCTGATGATCGCCGAAGTAGACCTCTCCGTCGGCTTCGTCGCCGGGATCGCAGGAGTCGTTGCAGCGAACCTTCTGCAACAGACCAGCCTCAACGTCTGGATTGTCTGCATCGTGAGTATCGCCGCGGCAGGATTCGCCGGATTCCTGCAGGGTCTAGTGATTACCGCGCTCAACCTGCCGTCGTTCGTGGTGACACTCGGCGGACAGCTGGCGTTCCTCGGGGTGATGCTGCTCATCCTCGGCGACGGCGGTACGCTTCCTATCAACGATGTCGGGTTCATCGCGATAGCCAATGGAATCGTGCCGGTTTCGGTGGGGTGGGTCATCACGATCGTGGTGCTTGCGCTCTACGCAGCTGCCGTTCTGCTGGAGCGCGCGAGATTAGTCCGCCGTCATCGTCCAGTCGCGTCGTGGTCACTTGTCCTCGCGAAGCTCGCGTCGGTGACGGTTTTTGCAGTTGCGCTGATGGTCCTGTTCTCCATGAACCGCGGGCGGCTCATCCCGGTCACCGGTGTTCCCGTCGTGGTCCTCATTGTTGGCGCGATGCTCCTGGCTGGTACCTTCCTCCTCGAGCGCACCAAGTTCGGGCGTTACGTCCGCGCCGTGGGCGGAGGCGCCGAAGCTGCGCGCCGAGCCGGCATCGGGGTGAAGCGCATCCGACTGTACGTCTTCGTGCTCTCCGGATTAGCCGCCGGTATCGGAGGCCTGGTGCTGGCATCGCGGTTGCACTCTGTGTCGACAAACCTTCAGGGCGGCCAACTGGTGCTGTACTGCATCGCCGCGGCGGTCATTGGCGGCACCAGCATGTTCGGGGGCCACGGGAAGGTCGTGTACGCGCTCCTCGGTGGCCTGGTGATTGCTGGTATCGACAACGGAATGGGCCTGCTGGGATTCTCGGCGGCTGTGAAATTTATCGTCACCGGCCTTGTCCTGCTTCTCGCAGTCAGCATCGATGCGATCGCCCGCCGCAATCGAAGGGCTGCGGGTCTCGCGTGACAAGCGGGGCTGGCACAGGGTGTGGTGCCAGCCCCCACCACTACGCGGCGACCTGGCACCCGCGTCGGTCGTGATGATCGAGATCTCCGAAATCGAACGTTGCGCGCCACGTGCTCGAGCTGCGCCCTCCGCGCATTGGCATGCTCCGACTCCGTTGGACCACAGACCTTAGGACTCACGATGGCGCGTCCTATTCTCCTAGGCGGTGACCCTCGCGGTCATCCCCGGCTTGGATACGAGCTTGTTACTCCGCTCTGCCCTTGTGCGGGAGGCAGTCGGTAGGCTCCGCTACCGCGTTGGGGATGGATCAGCTTAGCAGTCGCTTAGGGCGCCGCTGCCCCGACGACGAAGTAGAGTCGCCGATCCCATTTTCCCGTCGACTTGTCGATGCGCTTCGATCCGCCGCCGCTCAGACCGGGCAGTATTTGCCATCCAGTGGAGCCGCCTGCGGCGGCACTGCGTTTGCCTGTTTTGTTTGTCTTTCCGCCGGCCGATCGTAGCTCGTTTCCGGTTCTCATTGCCGGGCTTTCGCGGCATATCCTCACTCGCTTCGCTCCCTCCGGTATTCCACGGTCCCGGCACTGCGCCCCTCTCACTCGCTCTCGATCTCTCCGCCGGAAGGCAAACAAAAACTGTCGACAGGGGAGTGATCAAGGTGTGGGTGTTCATCATCGATACGAGGAACATGGGTCCGGAACTGCAGGGCGGGATGATCGGCGTGGCCGGGTCGGCGAACCCGAGCGCGGCAGAGAAGCGGGAGTGTGTGGAGACGGTGAGCGGCTGGGCGGTCGATGGTTGGGCGATCGCCGCTGATCCGCATACCGTGATCGGTCGGCTGGCAGCTCTGACGGCCGAGACGGCGTGCGTCCCGTTCGTGTCTTTCGACCGAGCCATCCAGCAGAGCGAGGGACCGGCGGTCGCGCCGATGCTGCAGGCGCCACGGTCGCCGGGGCGCGACATGCGCTAACACGGTCCCGACACGAGGTTGCGGGTCCCGCGTGAGCGGGACCCGCATCTGTGCGCGTCTTTAGCCCTCGGGAGCGGCCGCTTCCGTGTCCTCGACCCCGGCGTCATGTTGCATGGCGCTCTCGCCGGTGACGATCCGCTCGACATCGCTGAGGCCATACCCCCAGGTGGCGAGCTGCGTGAAGTAGTCAGCATCGGTGGGGGATGGGGAGCGCCAGGTCTGCATGCTGGTAACGGACTCGCAGGCTCCGAGAGCGACCGCCAACGCGACGTGCTGCGCCTTGGCAGGAGTCTGCTCGATGAGGGTGGCGAGCTTGTCCGCTTCGAAGTAGCCAGAGGGGTCGAGGCCGAGCAGCTGGTGGGCGAGCTCGTTTCCCTCGCGGGTGGCGGCGCTGACCGCCTGCCGGTGGATCGTGAGTGCCCGCGCGATCACCACGACGGCATCCTTCGGCAGGGCCTTGCGGGACAGCAACGAGGTGAGCCATTCCCGGCGGACGGCTTCGGCGGACACCCAGGCCTTGTTGTTGGCGATCAGGCTGCGCCGTTCGGCTTTCTGCTCGTCCGTCATTGGCCCGGACTTGGTCTGACTGCCACCGTATGGGTGGAGGCCGGCCGCTTTGGCGTCGTGCACGAAGTAGGTGATGTTGGCGTCGCCGTCCGCGTATACACGGACATGGGCGGCGCGCCCCTCGATGTTATCGATGAGTTCGATGGTGACGCGCTGGTCGTCGGCGGTGAGGAGTTCGCTGATCCGGGTGTACTCGGTGTCGTAGTAGCCGGGGTCGGTGTCGAGGATTGTGTACCCCCGACCGGCCAGCTCGGCTTCTGTCGCGGCTTTGGTGGTGGCGCGGGCTTTCTCGTCGCGTGCCCGCTGGGCCGCGTGCGCGAACTGTGCCGGGTCGGTGGTCGCGACCTGGATCAGGTCCGCCCTGATCTCCTCGTCGCCGTCGAATTCGATCAGCACCGCTGCCTGATCCAGGGTCAGCTGATGCTGCTGGAGCGCGGACGCGGCCACCTGGTTTTCGGTCACCGCGAGGGCGGTCTTGACCTCCTTCTGCTTGGTGCCGGTGCGTCGGGCGATCGCGGTGACGGAGAGGCCTTCGAACGCGAGCTGCTGGAACGCGGCAGCCCGGTCACCGTCGGTGAGGGCTTCGCGCTGGTCGTTCTCGACCATCTGCTGCACGATCCGCTCCGCCGTCGCCCAGTCCGCCTCGACGAGGTAGACGGGGATGGTGATGAGTCCGGCTTCGCGGGCGGCATAGACGCGGCGCTGTCCGGCGCGGACGGTGACGGTGCCGTCGTCGCTGCGGTGTCCGAGGACCGGGGTGAGGACCCCGTTCTCCTTGATGGACTGCACGAACGCGGCCGTGATGGGTGCTGAGGGGCGGACGTTGTCCTCGATGGTGAGGGTGTACGGGTCGAGGTGTTTGATAGTCCCGGCCACGGTGGTGGTGATCTCGCTCATGATCTTTGTGATCCCTTCAACTGTTCTTGTTCGCCTGTCTGGCAAGGGGATCGAGGGTGAGCGGAACCGGAGCGGAGTGCCGGGTCGTGGAATACCGCAGGGAGCGTAAGCGAGTGAGGATATGCCGCGAAAGCCCGGAACGCAGCCCGCGGGA
>JBQCCO010000018.1:0-32102 GCA_051962155.1 Leifsonia sp.
ATAGGGTCGATGTCGCTCCCGGTGCTCTGGGCGGGTGTTCCGGCCTGGTAGTCGGTCACGACGTTTGCCGGTCCGGTCGGTTTCCCCGCCCCGTGGACGGGTGTGAAGGTGAAGGAAGCGCCGGTGAGGATGTTCTTGGCCCCGGTCGCGTCGATCTTCTTCCACAGCACGTCCGTCACTTGCACAGCCACGGTCGTCGTACACCGAGTGTCCGTCGAACCCGAAGCACAAAAGCTTCCGGGGGTCGAGGAGACCACCGTGTTCAGCAGCGAATGGTCGCCGGTGTCAGGACTCTTCACCGTCACCGAGTAGGTGATCGCCGCCGACCGAGCATTGGGTACAGTGAGCGCACCGGACCAGGACAACGTCGGCGCCGCATACGACGCGGTGCCCGAGGTCGCGGACTGGTCATTGTTATAGGTGGCCTCTTTCAGCACGTCGGTCAGGTCGTCACTGAACGTGGCGTTGTTGTACGACTGGGACACACGGTGATCGTGTACGTGACCTTGTCTCCGGGTCTCGCCGTTTGCACCGAGGCCACCTTCTGGAAGACCAGGGCGCATTGCGAATCCGCTGGCAACAAGGAAGCCTTGTCGGAGAACTGGACGACACCGGTCGTGTTGCCGTTCGGCGCGTCACTACCCGACGCTGACGTGGTGACCGCGTTGGCCGTGTTGGAAAGCGTCAGCGGTGCCGCCGCATCACATGCCACATCAGGGGCGATCGTTCGGAAGCACATCTGCGGCGGATCGCCCTGCCACGAGATTGCGACCTGCGCACTCGTGACCCCGGTCGGGTCGTTGATTCCATTGATGGTCACAGTTGCGGTGATCGACGTCACCGACGTGGGGATCGTTGCCAAAGACAGTGATGCACCGGCAGCCAACGTCACACCATTGAACCCGGTGATCACGTTATTGCTCTGGTCCCTCAAAGTGATCGTCGCGTTCGTATAAGCGGTGCTGACGGCACCGGGCAGCGTGAGACTGCCCCACCCTCTGAAACCGGCTGATCCAGAGCCGCAATAGGAGTTCAGCGGCGTCACCGTCACACTCACCGGGCTGGACACGGTAGTGCAACTGCCACCCGTGATGCCGTCGAAGAAGAGAATCTGAGCGCCGTCACCGTCAGCGACCAGACAGTTCGGTGCGACCTGAGACGCCGAGCGCACGGTGTAGTTAGCCGCACTAGTCGGTGGGGTGAAATTCTTGCAGAACGGCACCGTCCCCGATCCCGAGTACGTCGCGAAATCGACACAGAGGACGGTATTGAAGCTAGCGACATACACCTTTGTGCCCTGCATGAAGGCGTCACCGGGGCCTCCCGTCTGCACGGCGAACCCGGCGCCGGTTCCCGCATAGGGCGACGACGCCAACGCGGTGCCCGCCAGGTTCCAGCAGGTTGTCGGCAACGATCCGGTACCGTTTGGAATCGTGCACACCCCTGTCAGGACTCCGGTCGTGGACAGGATCGGCGCGAACGGTGGGCCAGTCCGGATGCTCGCACTACTGGTCACTGGCCACTGTCCCGGGCACAGGCCGCCACCTGCGATGTAGCAGTATGCGAGCCAGCTGTTGCCGGGCACGGGAACGCTGGCGAAGACGTAGTTCCCGAACGTTGAGGACATCATCGCTTTGCCCGGCATGTTGTAGCTGGTCAAATTCAGCGCGCCGCAACTGCCTCCGGTGGATGGAGAGACACAGACCAGATTCGCCCCGGTCGTGGTCTGCGCGACCGCATAAATGTTGCCGTTGGAGGCAGGAATGCCGGTGCTTCCGATTTGCGCGCCGATAGTGTTGCTGATGTCGCTAGCGTTGTTGTAGAACACGGACATCCCGCAACTCTTCGCCGGGGTCGTCGACAGATCCACACACCCCGTGCCTAGGGCCCCCGGGGACCCGGGCGCCCCTGTCCCCACGAAGAAGAACAACTTGCTGCCGGAAATCCAGGTACCGTTCTCCCACGCCGTATAGCCGACGAGGGCGGTGCCTGTTCCCAGAGCTGTACCAGAGGTCGACGACCAGGTCAGGACATGGGCACTCCACCCAGGACAGAGGGACCCGTCCTGCTGCGAACAGTAAACGAAGCTGCCGGTGCCGTTGTGGTGATAGACCGCGTAGATGAGGCCGTTGCGCAGGGCGACGTTGTAGCCGTCTCCGGCAGGGGTTGCGAGCGGAGGCAACGTCGGTACCTGAACATTGAGTGAGCGCTTTTGAAAGCCCTGCGGTACCAGCGTGCCGGACAAGCCCACACCGTTGGCGTTCGCCGGTGGCGTGCCCGTGGCCCAGGTGGTCCCGGCGTTGGTGGTGTATTGCGGGGAGATGGTTCCGACCGCGTTCTGGTTCGGCGGCAGTTGCAGGGACCCATTGACGTAGGTGCCGGCGTTGGTGATGACGTCCTTGAGATTGACCGATGCGTTCGCAGTCGTGTTGTTCTGGTAGTCGACCACCCATTTGAGCGTGTCACCGGGCTTCGCGGTTCCTGCCTTGGCACCGCCGGGTGCGTCCGACGAGGCAGCGCTGCTGCCGTTGGTGACGTTGGTGGCCGTCTTGTAAATGGTGGACACCGATGTCGCCGATGCTTCGGCGAAGTAGTTCGGAACAATGAGGGCCGCGACAAGCGCGCCGAGAGCCAGGCAGCCCGCGACCAGCGCCGCAAGCCGCCACCGGCGCACCAGCTTGGACCGGAAGGGACGGTCAGGCCGCAGCGGGGTGGTCATCAGTAAGCGTGTCAATGTCAGTCCAACCAGTATCGAAAGGGTTCTCTACAGAGAAGGACACGACCCGACGCGTTTCATCACGCGACCGCGAGCAAAGACATCGCCTGGGATGGTGCGGTTCTCAGGCGTGAGTGCGCAATCGGCCGGGCTAGTTGGGGTAGACCCTGATGGGCGAGGCCAGGGGGCCAGGCGGGGTGAGCGCGAAGCTGCTCGCACGTCCGTCGGCGCCGAAGCTGACGCTGCCCTCGAGGCCATCCGCGCCCGTCACGCGGTAGGTGCCCGCCGCTACACGGAGCGCGGCGCCGCCTTCGGCCGGCACAGCGACCTTCATGGGCTTGCTGCCGTGGGCGAGACCCTGCACGGTGACCGTGCGATCCGCCTCTCCCCTGTTGGCGAAGTGCATCGTGGCCTGAGGGCCGGACGGGACGACGGCGAACAGGCTCTTCTGCAGCGGCTGCGCCGAGGAGAACCAGCTGAAGTCGCGGGTCTTCGCGCCGATCACCGACGTGCGCGCTGCTGCGACGACGGGGACGGTCGAGTTGACCGTGACGGTGTAGCTGCCGTCCTTGAGGTGGTCGAGCGGCACCTCGGCGACGGTCCCCGCCTTGAGGCTCGCGGCGTACGAGTTCCCGGCGGAGGTCCCGGCCTCCCCCACGGCGCCGACGGTCACCTGCGCGTCCTTGTCGCCCGGCACGAGCAGTCGGACGACAGGGAAGTCGACGCCGACGCTCTCCGCCGACTGACCGCCCTGGACGGCGGCCATCGATGCCACCGTCACGCCCGGGATGATCTGCTGAGGGCCGGGCGTGCCGGTCGCTCCCGCGATCTCCGCTCCGCGCGGCTGGATGCCCTGCTCGAAACTCTGCTGGAGGGACGCGACGACCTCGCCGCCGCTGGTCTGGACACGCACCACCGGAGCCGCCGCGGTCGGCGCGAGGCCGGACAGCGGGACCACCTTCTGCGCACCGGCGGGGACGAGAATGCCGGTGGCGCCGGGGGCGCTCACCGGGCCGCTCTCCGTGTAGATCGAGAGCGTCACCGTGGCGTCCACCTTGCTGGGGTTCGCGAGCAGCACGAGGCTGGTCTGACCGAGCGAAGTGGATCCGGCGGCCAGCCACGTGTCCGCGCTCGGCTCCGCGCAGGCTGCCGTCGCGAGTCCGGCGAGGTCGTCGGTCCCGGCCGCCTGCAGCTGGGCGGCGGCGAACAGCGGAGGCGTCGTCGCGCCCTTCGGGGTGGCGACGCTGACCACGGACGGTCCGTCCTCGGTCGAGGACGCGTCGGCGTCGGGCTTCAGCGGGTCGGTCCGGACGTCCGGTCCATCCGCATCGGAGGCGATGGTCGGCGGTCCGATCGTGCTCGGGCGGGTGGCCGCGCCGGCATCCGCAGCGAGTTCGAGCAGGGAGCCCGGGCAGACGCGCTGCTGGTCGGCCGGCACCGGAGCCACGGTCTCAGCGGGCGCGCTGATGGCGAACCCGGGGAGCGGGAGCACAGTCGCGCCGGCGACCGCGACGAGCGCGACGCCGATGCCGATCAGGCCGCCGGCGGTGCGGAAGCCGATTCGTGCGAGGCCTCTGCGGTCAGCCATGGTCGCCTCCCTCGAAGCTGCGTCGCGGACGGACGATGGTCTCCTCTAGGCCCTCTTCGAGTGTGGTCGGGGCGGGCGGGGTGGTCACCCGCTCCGCGGTGGGCCCCACCTCCGCGGTGGGCTCCGCCTCCGCGGTGGGCTCCGCCTCTGCGGCAGCCTCCGCCTCCACGGCGGGTTGAGCGTCTACCGCCGGCGGCGCCGGCTCGCGGGCGGGGATCTCGTCCTCCTCCGCCGACTCGACGAGCGCCTCGTCCGCGGGTTCGGCCTCGTACTCGCTCACGCTCTCGCTGGCCACGCCCTCGGATGCCTCGTCCGGGGCCGGCGGCTCGTCGTCCGGCTCGACGGCGGCCTCCTCATCCCTCCGCCTGCCCGGGCGCCGGGCGGAGAGCTCCGACACGCGATCGGCGGAGCGCGAGGTCGGAATCGCCAGGAGGGCGGTGATCCCGATCACGATGCCCTGCACGACCAGGACGATGACCCGCCACAGCCCCCCGGCCCCTGCCGGGATCTGCGCTGCGGCGGCGATCTCGCCGGTTCCCCGGTCGAAGGCCCAGAGCCGGCCCGTCGAGGTCGCACCGACCTGCGCCAGGAGCGGGTTGGCATCCATCGCGACGGCGGCGCGCATCCGGGTGACGTCCGCCGCGGAGTTGTCAGAGCGGTCGAGCGTGCTCGCGGGAGGCGTGAGGAGGACGAAGTCGATCCCCAGTCGCTTCAGCGACGCGGAGGCGTCATACCCGCTGCGCGACGACAGGTTGCCGGCCAGCTCGGCGATCTGGCGCTGCCCCGGTGTGAGGGTGCGGCGGGTGTCCGCCAGCGTCGACAGGTCGTCGAGCGTCTGGCCGCTCCCGCGCACGATCGCCGCGCTGATGCCGCCGTCGGCCTGCGGCACGATGCGCAGCGTCCCGGTCCGCGGTTGTGTCGAGGCCTTCGCGGTGACGACGGCCGGCATCGTGCGGCCGTCGCTCTCGGCGACGTCGCTGTGGCCGGTGAGGACCATGGCGCCGAGGGGCGCCGCGAGCACCGCAAGAGTGATGATGGCGGCCCACGCCGGGTACACCGCCGCCCGGCCGAGGGCGGACAGCCCCAGCACCGCTGCTCCGATCAGCCCGAGCCAGTAGAGGCTCAGCGCGCTCCCCGGCCAGATCGGGACCACCGTCCCGCCCGTGAAGGCGACCTGCAGGTGCAGCGCCACGACGGCACTGACGAAGCCGGCGAGAGCGACGACGAGCGCGACGATCGCCCGGACGCTCCCGCGCAGGAACAGGGCCAGGATCGCCAGGACCCCGAGCGGCAGAAGCAGGATCGGCACCGCGATGTTCGCGGCGGTCGAGGGCAGAATGAGTTGGGAGGCCAGCTCGTGCCAGCCTCCGAGCAGGCCGTCCGGGAAGCCCAGCGCGAGCTGCCAGGCCGGAGTCTGCCGGGCGGCGAGCGGAACGCCCGGGTCGGCGAGGATGGACGCCCAGACACCGCGCGAGACCTGCTCCCAGACGAGCGGTGCGAAGAGCACGAGCGCGGGCAGGGGGATGAACGCGATACGGGCGCCACGCCGGCCGGCGAACACGATGGCCGCGATCCACGCGATGAGCAGGGCCGGGATGAGGATGGGCGCGCAGGCGGCCGTGGCGGCGGCCAGCAGTGCGGTCGTGGCGCTTGCGGCCCACGAGCGACGGGCGGCGAGCCCGGCGAAGAAGAGCCACGGCAGGAGGATGTGGGCGAGCACGGCCGACGGGCGCCCGCCCTGCAGCGCCACCAGCAGCGTCGGTGCGAGAGCGTAGGCGAGGGCGCCGAAGGCACGCAGGGTTGGACGGGCGGTCAGGCGGGCGGCCGCCAGCCACGCTCCGAGAGCGGAGAGGGGAAGCGCGAGCAGCCAGAGCGCGACCAGTGACTGCGAGGGCTGCCAGAAGGTGATGGTGCCGAGTACGGCGAGCACGGCCGAGAACGGGTCGGCGGCGCCGGTGAAGCCGAGGCCCACATCCCTCCAGCCGTAGCCGAGGTTCGCCCAGAGCTGGCCGACCGAGTCGTGGAGCGGGAGCAGGCCGCCGCCGGTGAGGGCACCGGCGCCGGTCAGCGGGAAGAACAGCGCGACGCCGACGAGCAGAGCGACCAGCACCGCCCAGCCGCCGCCGGTGCCGAAGAAGTCGAGGTCCTGCTTCTCCCCCTGCTGGCGGACCATCGCGGCCTCGCGCTTGAGCGCATGGCTCCGACGCACTTCCGCGAAGGGGATCCGCAGCGGCGCGACGGCCGCCCAGCCCACTTCGCGAGCGGACGCCAGGCGCCGGCGCGCGTTGCTGACCGCGAGCCCCGAGAACGCCACGCGGAACGCCGCCCTGAGCTCGCCGCCGACGGAGCCCGGCTCCTTCCGCAGCAGCCGCAGCAGCCCACGGAGGATGCCGAGCGGCACCAGCGCGAGCCAGTGCAGCGGGACGGCCCAGCCGGGCGCATAGACCATCCGCCGGTGGAGCTGCGCGGCACGCCGCTCCCGCGCCAGGCGGCGCCGCACGCTCCACTTCGGCGAGAGGTTGGGGCCGGCCGTGCCGGCGCCGGCGACCGCGACGCGGGCGGACGCCACGAGGGTGACGCGGAACCCGGCGAGGCGCGCGCGCGTGCAGAAGTCGAGTCCGTCGTCCGCGGTCGGGAGGGCCGGGTCGAAGCCCTCGAGCCGCTCCCACAACGCCTGGCGCACGAGCATTCCGGCACTGGATACGGCGAGCACATCGCTGAGGCCGTCGTGCTGCGCCTGGTCGAGCTCGTTCTCGACCAGGGGCACCGAGGCGCCGAACGGCGTCATCGCCTCGCCGAACTCGCGGATGAGAGCCGGATCGTCCCAGTCCACGAGCTTCGGGCCGACGACGGCGACCGAGGGCGAGACTTCGAGGGCTGCCAGGAGTGCTTCGAGGGCCTGCGGCTCGGGCGCGGTGTCCTGGGCGAGGAGCCAGAGCAACTGCTCGGAGTCCGTCGCGGGAGGGAGCACGCGAACGGCGGCGGCGACCGCGGCGCCGAAGGAAAGCTTCTCGGGGACACTCAGCAGCTGGGTGGGGTGGAACTCCGACAGCAGCCGGGTGGCGTCGTCGGCGGTCGCACAGTCGACGGCGATCACGGCGTCCGGTCGACGGGTCTGCTCCGCGAGGGCGTCGAGAGTGCGCTGCAGGCGGGGGCCGCCGCTCTGGGCGACGACGATGGCGGTGACTCTCGGATACATCGGGAGCCAGCCTAAGTCGGGGCCGCGCCGATCACGTCTTTGCGCCGGGCGCGGCGCGGATCAGAAGATGGTTCAGCCGGCGCGCTTGCGCAGTTTGCGGCGCTCGCGCTCGGACAGGCCGCCCCAGATCCCGAAACGCTCGTCGTTGGCGAGCGCGTACTCGAGGCACTGCGACCGCACCTCGCACGAGGTGCAGATGCGCTTCGCGTCGCGAGTGGAGCCGCCCTTCTCGGGGAAGAACGCCTCCGGGTCCGTCTGGGCGCACAGCGCGTCCGTCTGCCAGGCGAGCGGATTGTCGTCGTCGACAGCTGCTGCGCGGACGCCCGGCACCCCGAGCCGGACCGGATCGATGAACCAGTCGTCGGGTACTCCGGAACGATATTCAGGCACTGGCATATCGGTCTCCCCACCCATGAACTGCTGAAACACGAGATTCTCGCGTTCCCCTAATTACACCGGTGTCATTCGCTTACGTCAAGTCGCGAATCGTAAAGCCTTGACCGCCGGTCGAGAGTTCGCGACGCGCCGGGGAACGACAACAATCCCGACACGCCCGGCCTTCTCGGACGGGGTGCGGGAGGGTGTCAGGATGCCGCTTGCCGCGCTTCCCAGGCGCTGCGGACCATATCGTCGAGGGTGTGACGCATCGTCCAGTCGAGATCGCGCGCTGCGAGCTCGCCTGAGGCCACGATCCTCGCCGGATCGCCCGCGCGTCGAGGCCCCACTTCTGGGGTGAAGCGGATGCCCGTCACCTCGGCCACGGTCGACATGATCTGCCCGACCGAGACGCCGTCTCCGCTGCCCAGGTTGTAGACGGGCTCGATCGGCTCCCCCGCATCCAATCGCTTCGCTGCTGCGACATGCGAGGTCGCGAGGTCGGCGACGTGGATGTAGTCGCGCACGCAGGTGCCGTCCGGGGTCGGATAGTCGTCGCCGTTGATGCGCGGAGTCCGTCCCTCCACCAGCGCGTCGAACACGAGCGGGAACAGGTTGTGCGGACTCGTGTCTCGCAGGCCCGGTTCGCCGGACCCGACCACGTTGAAGTAGCGGAGGGAGGTGTGCCGCAGGCCGGTCGCGACGCCCTGGTCGCGCAGCAGCCACTCGCCGATCAGCTTCGACTCGCCGTACGGCGACTCCGGGCTCTTGGGCGTCGTCTCGGTGACGATGTCCACATCCGGCGTGCCGTAGACCGCCGCGGAGGAGCTGAAGACGATCGCATCCACACCCGCCTCCTGCATGGCGCCGAGCAGCACGGCCGTCGCCGTCACGTTCTGCTCGTACGTGTGCAGCGGGCGCTGGACGGACACCCCGGCGTACTTGAAACCGGCGACGTGGACGACGCCGCTGACCGGGTTCTCGGCGAAGATGCGCGCCAGCAGCCCGGCGTCGAGGATCGTGCCGCGGTAGAAGGGGACGTCGCTCGGCACGAACTCCGCGTGGCCGCTCGACAGGTCGTCGACGACGACCACGTCGATGCCCTGCTGCCGGAACGCCCGCACCACGTGCGCTCCGATGTAGCCTGCGCCTCCGGTCACCAACCACGCCACGGGGGTCCTCCTGATCGTTCACCAACGGGATGCGGCCACACTATCGGTCCCGGGAGGCGGGCCTCAGACGAACGCCGCTTGCCCCGTGATCGCGCGGCCGACGATGAGTGTGTTCATCTCGCGCGTGCCCTCGTACGAGTACAGGGCCTCCGCGTCGGCGAAGAAGCGCGCGACGTCGTACTCGAGCACGATGCCGTTGCCGCCGAGCGCTTCGCGGCACCAGGCGACCGTCT
This sequence comes from Leifsonia sp., assembly GCA_051962155.1. Classification (GTDB taxonomy): domain Bacteria; phylum Actinomycetota; class Actinomycetes; order Actinomycetales; family Microbacteriaceae; genus Leifsonia. Next base: position 9,284 of record JBQCCO010000018.1, read on the forward strand.
CGCGCATCCGCGCGGTGGCGAACGCCTTCGCGAGCGCCGAGTGCTCGTCGCGCTGCTCGCCGTCGTCGAGCATCTGCGAGACGCGGGTGCAGAGCCCGATGGAGGCGGTGATGTTGCCGATGGACTTGACCAGCAGATCCTGGATCAGCTGGTGCCCGGCGATCGGCTTGCCGAACTGCTCGCGCTCCGTCGTGTAGCGCAGCGCCGCCTCGTAGGCACCGACGGCGACCCCGATGGCCGCCCACGCCACCTCGGCGCGGGTCAGCCGCAGCACGCTCGCGGTGTCCTTGAAGCTGTTCGCGTTCTGGAGGCGCATCGACTCCGGGACGACCACGTTCTCGAGCGTGATGTCCGCGTTCTGCACGATCCGGAGCGACTGCTTGCCTTCGATCTTCGTCGCGGTGTAGCCCGGGCTGGACGAGGGCACGATGAAGCCCTTCACCTGGCCGTCTTCGGCGCTCTTCGCCCAGATGATGGTGATGTCGCTGAAGGTGGCGTTGCCGATCCAGCGCTTGGAGCCGTTCAGGACCCAGTTGTCGCCGTCGCGCGTGGCCACCGTCTTCAACCCCCGGGCCGAGTCGGAGCCGGAGGTCGGCTCGGTGAGGCCGAAGGCCCCGAGCACCTCGCCGCTCGCGAGCTTCGGCATCCACTCGGCCCGCTGCTCGTCCGAGCCGCAGACGCCGAGGGCTCCGAGCGCCAGGCCGTTCTGCACGCCGACGTAGGTGCTCACCGAGGCGTCCACCCGGGCCAGCTCCAGTGCGACCCAGCCGCGGAACACGGCCGAGTTCTCGAAGGCCGCCGTCTCCGGGAAGCCGAGGCCGATCACGTCGTTCCTGTGCAGCACATCGACGATCCGGCGCGGGAATTCCGCCTTCTCCCAGTTCTCGTTGACGATCGGTTTGAGCTCCGACTCGAGTTCGGCACGCAGCGTCGTCAGGAAGTCCTTCTCCCGGTCGGTGAGCTGGTTCGCGAAGCCGTAGAAGTCGCCGGCGATGGTCTCGAAGGGCATGTGTGCTCCAGTGCGTCCACAGGGATGGTCGGGCGCCGTCAGCCTAGGGACCGCACCGATGGCAGGACAAAGCGATTGGTAGTTTGGTCCAACGGAACAAAAGGGATGAGGACGCATGTTTGTGCGCATCGGCAACACCCCGCGCGACTACGCCTGGGGTTCCACGACCGCGATGGCGGAACTGCTCGGCACGGAGCCGAGCGGCCGGCCGGAGGCGGAGCTGTGGCTGGGCGCGCATCCCGGGTCCCCCGCGCGGGTGCTCGACCCGGAGCTCACCGGCGGGGCGGCCGACCTCGCCGCCTGGGAGCGGACGAGCGACCTTCCGTACCTCCTGAAGGTCCTCGCCGCCGAAAGCCCGCTGTCGCTCCAGGCGCATCCCTCCTCCGAGCAGGCCCGGGCGGGGTTCGAGCGCGAGAACGCGGCGGGCCTTTCCCTCGACTCCCCGGACCGCAACTACAAGGACCCGTTCCACAAGCCGGAGCTCATCTTCGCGCTCAGCGACCCCTTCGAGGCGCTGTGCGGGTTCCGCGACCCGGCCGAGAGCCGGGCGGCGCTGGAGCGCCTCGCGGCCGCAGCGACGGGTGGCGCCGTCCTCTCCGGCTTCGCGCGGACGCTCGAGGGCGATCCGGCTGCCGTGCTGCGTCACGCGACCGAGTGGCTCCTCGGCGGCGACCCGGATGCGGACCTCCTCGTCGCCGAGGTGGTCCGCGCAGCCCGCTCCCTGCCGGAGGACCGGGATGCGCAGACCGTACGGATGGTCGACGACGCGTTCCCCGGTGACCCGGGCATCGTCCTCGCGCTGCTGCTCAACCGGGCGACGCTGCGGCCGGGCGAGGTCCTGTACCTGCCGGCGGGCAACATCCACGCGTACCTGCGCGGGCTGGGGATCGAGCTGATGGCGGCATCCGACAACGTGCTCCGCGGCGGCCTCACCCGCAAGCGCATCGACGTCCCGGAGCTCGTCTCCGTCCTGGACTTCACGCCGATCCGGCCGACGCCGCTCGCCCCCGGGCATCCTGCGCCGGGCGTCGAGACCTTCCGGCCGGACGTTCCCGACTTCGCTCTCGAGCACATCGCGCTCGCGGGAGACGTCGGCAGCGCGACCGTGCCGCTCCCCGGCCCGGCGATCGCGCTGGCGACGGAGGGCGACATCGAACTGCGCGGCGCGACCGGGTCGCTGCGGCTGGAGCGCGGCCAGGCCGCGATCGTCACGGAGGAGACCGAGCTCACGGCGAGCGGGCACGGTGTGCTGTTCGTGGCCCATCCCAACGGCTGAACGCGCGCGGCACGCGGCGCCCGCCCACTGACCCGTCCGTTATCCTGCCGAGGTGACCACCCCGCGCGTCCCGCCCCCCGCCCGAACCGGGGCCGCGCGCCCTGCGCCCCGCCGTTCCGGAGTGGATCCGGCCCGCGTCGCCGCGGTGCGGACGACGACAGGGACGGCGGAGGCGGTCCTCGCGTCCTTCGCGCTGTTCACGCTGTTCGCCGGCGACTTCTGGCGCAACCTGATCAGCTGGCCCGGCTACTTCGTGCTCGTCGGCGTGCTGACGGTCGTGATCGGCGTGGTCGTCGTCCGCTCGCGTCCCCGCTTCCGCTGGCGGAGCACGCCGAAGACGCTGGTGGTGTTCCTGGCGCTGGCGATCGTCTCCATCGCCTGGTCGGACTACCCGGGCGCGAGTGCTCTCGGCGTGGTGGCCCAGCTGGCGACCACCCTGGGCGGGCTGTTCCTCGGGCTCCGGCTCGGCTGGCCGGGGCTGCTGAGCGCGCTGGGCAACGCGTTCCGCTGGATCCTCGGTCTGTCGCTCCTCTTCGAGCTCGTGGTCGCGGCGATCGTCCGGCATCCGGTCCTCCCGCTCACCCCGGCCCAGCCGGTGCCGGCGGGCCGCCTCCCCTCGGCCTTCTACTGGAGCCGCGACCTGCTGTTCCACGGCGGCCCGATCCAGGGCATCCTCGGCAACAGCAACCTGCTGGCCATGATCGCGCTGCTGTCGCTGATCGTGTTCGGCATCCAGCTCGCCGACCGCACCGTGCGCCGCGGGTCCGCGATCACGTGGCTCGTCCTCGCGGCGCTCACCCTCGCACTGACCCGGTCGGCCACGGTCATCGCCGCAGCACTCGTCACGGCGGTCGTACTGGGCTTCGCCCTCTGGATGCGGCGGGCCGGCCCCGCGCGACGCACCCCGGTGTACGTCACGGCGTTCGCCCTCCTCGCCGCGGGCATCGTCCTCATCTCGGTCTTCGCCTCGCGCATCCCGGCCCTGTTCGGCAAGAGCGAGGACCTCACCGGCCGGCTCGACATCTGGCATGCCGTGATCGGGCTGGCGCAGCAGCGCCCGGTGGCCGGCTGGGGATGGGTCAGCTACTGGGCGCCGTGGGTGAAGCCCTTCAAGGGCCTCGCGACGCGAGGCGGCGTCGAGTACCTGCAGGCTCACAACGCCTGGCTGGACGTCTGGCTGCAGCTCGGCGTCGCCGGGCTCGTCGTGTTCGTCCTGCTGGTGCTGACCACGCTGGGGCGCTCCTGGTTCCTCGCGGTCGACCGGCCGCGCTTCACGGTCGCGGACGACCAGCCGTATCGCGCCACCACCCTCCTGCCGCTGCTGCTGATGGCCGCGCTCATCGCGCAGAGCTTCGCCGAGAGCCGCATCCTCATCGAGGGAGGCTGGGCACTCCTGGTCGCCCTCGCAGTGGCCACCAAGCGGACCGCGCCGTAGCCGCACCCGTAGTCTGTGAACATGGCAACGCCCCCACGGACCCTGGTGCCGCCCGCGGTGACCGAGTTCCTGGGGTCTGCCCGTTTCACCTCGACCCTCGCCCTCCTGGCGGTGATCACCGGGTTCTCGACGCACGCCATCCGCGGGCTGATCGGGTGGCCGGGGCTGATCGGCGCCCTCGCCGTCCTCGTGGTGCTCGCCGCGCTGTCCTTCGCGGCGCAGTGGCGACTCATCGAATGGCACGGGCTGCTGCCCATCTCGGCGCTGCTGTTCGTCGGGTGGTGCGCGGCGTCGATCCTGTGGAGCCAGTACCAGTGGGCGTCGTTCGCCGGGGTGATCTACCAGCTGATCTTCGCGTTCCTGGCCGTGTACATCGCCCTCGTCCGCGACGCCATCCAGATCGTCCGCGTCGTCGGTGACGCGCTGCGGTTCCTTCTCACCCTGTCCCTGGCGCTAGAGGTGATGAGCGGCCTGCTGCTCGACGCCCCGATGCGGTTCCTGGGCATCCAGGGCAACCTCGCGGTCGGAGGACCGATCCAGGGACTGTTCGGCACCCGCAACCAGCTGAGCATCGTGGCCCTGATCGCGTTCGTCACCTTCCTGGTCGAACTGCGGACGCGGTCGGTGCGCCCGCCGGTCGCGACGTACTCGATCGTCCTGGCCGGGCTGTGCATCCTGTTCGCCCACTCCCCCGTGATCGCCGCGGTCTCGGTCGTCGTCGGGCTGGCGACCCTCGCGCTCTACCTCCTGCGGAAGGCGACGACGCAGCAGCGGCCGTACTTCCAGTGGGGTCTCGCGATCCTGACGGTCGCCGTGCTCGTCGTCGCGTACATCTACCGCACGCGGGTGATCGACCTGCTGAACGCCCGGGCGGACTTCCAGGTGCGCTACCAGCTGTGGCTGCAGATCTGGCAGCTCATCCCGGTCCAGCAGTCGATCGGCTGGGGCTGGGTCGGCTCGTGGCCCACGGACCTCTACCCGTTCACGGCCATCCAGGACAACACCGGGGTCTACCACTCCGACGGACTGAACGCCTACCTCGACGTGTACCTCCAGGTCGGGATCATCGGCCTGCTGCTCTTCGTCGCCCTGATCGGGCTCGCCTTCACGCGGTCGTGGCTGCTCGCCTCCAACCGCCGCAGCGTCGTCTACGCCTGGGCGCCGCTCGTGCTCGTCGCGCTGCTCGTCACGAGTGTCTTCGAGAGCTCGATCCTCGTCGAGGCGGGATGGATGCTGCTGATCATCTGCACGGTCAAAGCGTCGCAGGGCATGAGCTGGCGGCTGCGGCTGCCGCACCGCGAACCGAGCTGACGGTCACCGAGGAGCGGCCTCGGTGAGGACGCCGGCGCTCCGCGTGCTTCGCGCGCGCAGCCACCAGAGGTGCACGGCGATGCCCACCGCGGGTCCTGCCGCCAACGCCAGCGCCGCACGCGGCTGCAGCGGCAACGGAACGAAGAGCAGCGCGATGGTGACGACGGACGCGGCCACCCACCCGATCGCGTAGCCGCCGTGGAGATTGCGGCCGAGGACCGCCGCTCCGGTCACGCTGAGCACCCCGATCATCCCCGAGGAGGCGACGAGCGCGGTGAGCGTGCCGGCGTCGAGGTCGAACTGCGCGCCGAAGACGGCGATCACGACCGGGACCCCGAAAGCCCAGGCGCACAGGCAGAGGACCGCGACGACAGCGGCGATGAGAGCCGAGAGCCGAAGGACCAGCCGGCCGACACCCTGCGTCATGCGTGCGAACTGGCTGACCAGGAAGCTCGACAGCGCCATCAGTGGGACCAGGATGGGCGCACGCGTCAGGGTCACGCCGAGCACGAGGGAGCCGAGCTCGCGATGCCCGGACGGATTCGCGAAGAACGACAGGATGAGCGGGAAGCCGTTGATCAGGACCGCCGTCGCCGAGGCCGCGATCATCGTGCGCAGCGTGTTCGACGCCAGCGTCCGCATCCGCTCGGGGACGAGTGCCCGGCGCAGGAGCGCGCGCGGAGCGGTCAGGATGACAGCACCGAGCGCGAGCGGGAACGGCAGGATGACCGCGAGCGCGAGCACCCAGGATTGCGTGGTCAGCGCGAGCGCGAGCAGTACGAAAGCGACGCGCAGGATGCCGTCGAGCGCGACCACGCCGGCGAGCTGCCGCCACATCCCGCTCCCCGCCATCACACCGGAGCCGGCCGCCACCAGGCAGTTGAGCCCCGCGCCCACCGCCACGAAGATCGAGAGCCCGGCCTGCTCGCGCCCGAGCGCCGGCACCGCCCACAGCAGTGCGGTGAGAAGCACGGCCACAGCCACGAGGACGGCCAGGACCGCGGCGAACAGCCAGACGGAGGACCGGCGCCCGCCTCGGTCGCCGTGCTCGGCGATCGAGTCGCTCTGCGCGACCGCGCGGGTCGCCTCCTGCTGCACGCCGAACAGCACCCCGACCACGAGGAAGAGGGCGGACCAGAACACCGAGAACACCGCGTAGCCCGCTGCTCCACTCGCGGTGAAGACACGCCAGGTGACGACGTAACCGCTCAGTCCCGACACGACCGTCGCCCCGAGGATCAGCGCGACGGAGGATCGCGCGCTCCGGGTGCGGACGTCGCCGTCCGCGCGAGCGGGCAGCGGCTCGTTGAGGGGTTCGTAGCTGGTGATGGGTGCCTCCGGGGAACGGATCTCAGGCTGATCGCCCGTGAGGTGCATTCAACCATGCGGCAGCCGGGGAGACCGTGGACGGCGGGCCGTCCGGCTGCCACGCGGCCTCGGAACTGGTATTTTCGACTGCGGACGCCGCATCCGGATGGGCGCCATCCAGCTCGAGAGGACCACCACGTGACGTTCGTCGCCGCCGATGCCATCGTGTCCGCCGATCGGGACAGTGCGGACACCCGCGCAGAGGCGGGACGCTGATGGCGGCGCTGCGCTACGGGGTCGTCGGCCTCGGCGTGATGGGACGCAACCATGCGCGTGTGATCCGGGAGCTGGACGGGATCGAGCTGGCGGCGGTCGTCGACCCGTTCGCCGTCGACGACGACATCGCGGGGGCGCCCCTCCTTCCCGGCCTCGACCGCCTGCTCGAAGAGCACATCGACGCGGCCGTCGTCGCCGTGCCCACGACGGCCCATGAAGAGGTCGCCCTCCGGCTCGCCGAGGCCGGCGTGCACGTCCTCGTCGAGAAGCCGATCGCCGCTGATGTGACCCAGGGGCGCCGGATGACCGACGCCTTCCGCTCCCGCGGCCTCGTCGGCGCGGTCGGTCACATCGAACGCTTCAACCCGGCGCTGCAGGCACTCCGGCAACGGCTGGAGGCGGGCGAACTGGGCGAGGTCTATCAGATCGCCACACGCCGCCAGGGGCCGTTCCCCGTCCGCATCGCCGACGTCGGCGTGATCAAGGACCTGGCGACCCATGACATCGACCTCACCTCCTGGCTCGCGCAGAGTCCGTTCCGCTCGGTGCACGCCAACACCTCCCGCCGCAGCGGCCGCCCGCACGAGGACCTGGTCGCGTTCAACGGCCGGCTGGGCGACGGGACGATCACGAACCACCTCGTCAACTGGATGTCGCCGATGAAGGAGCGCATCACGGTCGTGACGGGCGAATCCGGGGCGTTCGTCGCCGATACCCTCAGCGGCGATCTGACCTTCTACGAGAACGGCACCGACGCGACGGAGTGGGACGCGGTCTCCGCCTTCCGCGGTGTCGCCGAAGGATCCGTCATCCGCTTCGCCTTGAAGAAGCGGGAACCGCTCCGGATCGAGCACGAAGCCTTCCGGGACGCCATCCTCCACGATCGACCGGGCATCGTCACGATGGAGCAGGGGCTCGCCACGCTCGCCGTCGCCGAAGCGGTCATGCGCTCGGCCGCGGACCAGCGCGAGGTCGTCATCGACGACGTCTCCGGAGTGGGTGAGGAGATCCGATGACGACCGACGTGGATGCGGCGGACCTGAACGACGCCGGAACAACCGACGTGGATGCGACGCGCACGAAGGACGGCGGCCCGACCCGGGCGCCCCGTACCGGACCCCCCGGTCTCAGCCGCGGGCGGACGGTCTTCGCCGCGCTCATCCCGGTGATGCTGCTGGTGGCTCTGCTCTCCTGGGCCTTCGCCTCGCCCGTCGGCGCGAGCCCGGACGAGGACTACCATCTGGGCAGCATCTGGTGCGCTCAGGGCGACCGTGCGGGCTTCTGCGAGTCGACCGCCGATCCCGGCGTGAAGATGGTCCCGGCGGCGGTCACCAAATCCGCCAAATGCTACGCGTTCAACACCCAGAAGAGCGGGGCCTGTCCTGCGGCGGGAACGCAGAAGCTCGAGGCGTCGAAGCGGGGCACCTTCAACGACCACGGCTACCCGCCGGTGTTCTACGTCACCATGAGCGTCTTCGTCAGCCACCATACGGCGACGTCCGTGCTGGCGATGCGCGCTTTCAACGCCCTGCTCTTCGTCGGCCTCCTGACCGCGCTCTTCCTCCTGCTGTCGCCGCGGCGGAGACCCCTGGTGCTGTGGGGCGGGATCATCGCGCTGGTCCCGTTCGGGATGTTCATCATCCCGAGCGTGAACCCCTCCGGATGGGCGGCGACCTCCGCCGTGACCCTCTGGCTGTGCCTTGTCGGGTTCTACGAGGCCGAGACCCGGGGACGGACCATCGCCCTCGGCGCCCTCGCGACGGTCGCCACCGTCATGGGAGCGGGCGCACGCTCGGATGCGGCCACCTACTCGGTGCTCGCCATGATCGTCGTCGCCCTGCTCAAGGCCGAGCGAACCCGTTCCTTCTGGATGCGGTCCATCCTCACGCTCGTTCTGGCCATCGTGTGCGTGATCTTCTTCCTGACGGGCAGCCAGGGCGGCGTCATCAACCCGGAGACGGCCACGCCCCTGTCCGGTCATCAGACGCTGACGCTCGCGGTCGGCAACCTGCTCCAGCTTCCCACACTCTGGGTGGGCACGCTCGGGACCTGGGGGCTGGGGTGGCTCGACACCCTGATGCCCGCCATCGTCTGGATGCCGTCGACGACCCTCGTCGCCGGCGTGGCCTTCGGCGCTCTGCGGAAGGCGCCGCTGCGCAAGGCGCTTGCCGTCGGGCTGGTGGGGCTGGCGCTGGTGGCCGTGCCGCTCTACGTCCTCGTCCACGACCGGGTGGCGGTGGGAACCGGCGTGCAGCCGCGCTACATCTACCCGCTCATCCTCCTCTTCGTGGGCGTCTGCCTCTGGGGCATCCGGCGCCTGGGCCTGGGGCTGTCCGGCCTCCAGCTCATCCTGATCGTCGGCGGCCTGTGGATCGCGAACCACGTCGCGCTGTTCACGAACCTCCGGCGCTATGTCACCGGCACTCTCGCCCAGGGCCTCAACCTGGACGCCGGGGACACCTGGTGGTGGGCGCTCCCGTTCGGCCCGATGTGGGTCTGGATCATCGGCTCGCTCGCCTTCCTCGCCATGCTCGCCGCTGCGGCGGTCGTGGCGTGGCCGGTCGGCACCTTCGGCCTGAACCGGCGCCGCACCCTCGCCTGAGACCCTCTGGCGCCCGTGCGAAGATAGTACGGACCGAGCCAGGTACCCACCCGACGAAGGCCTTCTCCCCACGTGACCATCGACATCATGATGCCGTTCTACGGCGACCCGGATCAGCTCCGCGCCGCCGTGAGCAGTGCGCTTGCGCAGACCGACCCGGACTGGCGCCTCGTGGTCATCGACGACCAGTACCCGGACCGCGCGCCCGGCGAGTGGGTGCGAAGCCTCGGCGACCCACGCGTGCAGTACCTGCTCAACGAGACGAACCTCGGTGTGAGCGGCAACTTCTCGCGGTCCCTCGATCTGGTGGAGAGCGAGCACTTCGTCCTGATGGGATGCGACGACGTGCTCGAACCGGGCTACATCGCCCAGATGCGCGCGGCCATCGAGCGCTTCCCGGGCACGTCGTACTTCCAGCCGGCGGTGAGCGTCATCTCCGATCGCGGGAACGACATCCTCCCGCTCGCCGACCGGGTGAAGCGCTGGTCGCGTCCCTCCAGCCCGCAACCGGTCATCCTGCGCGGCGAGCCGCTGGCCGTCAGCCTGCTGCGCGGGAACTGGACCTACTTCCCGTCGATCTGCTGGCGCACGGAGGCCGTCCGCCAGGCCGAGGGCTTCGACCCGGACTACGAGATCGTCCTCGACCTCGCCCTCCAGCTGACGATCATCGCCGGGGGCGGCACGATGGCGCTGCTCCCGGAGCGGACCTTCCGCTACCGCCGGCACGAGGCCAGCGTGTCCTCGGCGACGGCTCGCTACGGCGGCCGCTTCGACGAGGAGCGCCGCTTCTTCCAGAACGTCGCCGGCGACATGGAGGCGATGGGATGGCACCATGCGGCCCGCGCGGCGCGCCGGCATGTGACCAGCCGGCTGAATGCGGCGACGAAGCTCCCCCGGGCGCTGCGCGTCGGCGACCGCGACGGGAGCAGCTCGCTGCTGCGCCACGTCTTCACCAATCGGACGGTCCGATGAGCACCGGAGCAGGCGGAACGCGATCAAGTAAGGTGAGTGCCATGCCACCGTCCCTCGCGCGGACACTCATCGTCATGCCCGCCTACAACGAGGAGGCGTCGGTCGCTGCGGTCGTCGCCGAGGTCCACGAGAAGCTCCCGGGGACCGCCGTGCTGGTCGTCGACGACGGGTCACTGGATGCGACGGCGCGGCGCGCGCATGACGCCGGAGCCCTCGTGGCACGCCTCCCGTTCAACATGGGGGTCGGCGGCGCCATGCGGCTCGGCTTCCAGTACGCGCTGTCGAACGGATACGACGTGGTCGTGCAGATCGACTCGGACGGTCAGCACGACCCGGCCGCCGTCCCCTCGCTCCTCGAGGCGCTCGCCGACTCCGACATCGCGATCGGTGCCCGCTTCTCCGGCGAGGGTCAATACGAAGTCCGCGGTCCCCGCAAGTGGGCGATGCGGCTCCTCTCGGTGGTGCTGAGCCGGATCACCGGAACGAAGCTGAACGACACCACCAGCGGCTTCAAGGCGAACGGCCCCCGTGCCGTCGAGCTCTTCGCCCGTGCCTACCCGGCCGAGTACCTGGGCGACACGGTCGAGGCCCTGGTCATCGCGGCCCGGGCGCAGCTGAAGGTCAGTCAGACCCCGGTCTCCATGCGGCCCCGCACCACGGGAACCCCCAGCCACAACCCGTTCAAGTCCGCCGTGTACCTCGCCCGCGCCTTCCTTGCTCTCGTCGTCGCGGTGATCCGCCCGCGGCACGCCATCACCGAAACGGCCATCGCCTGACCATGTCACTGCTCAGCTACATCTTCGGCATCGTCGCGGCGCTCGTCACCCTCGCCGTCGTCATCGAAATGCTCCGGCGCGGGCGGATGCGCGAACGGCACGCCATCTGGTGGCTGATCGCCGGCACCCTCGCGCTGATCATCGGCGTCTTCCCCCAGATCCTGAACTGGCTGTCCGAGCTCCTCGGGGTCGGTCTCCCGGTCAACCTGGTGTTCTTCGTCAGCATCGCGGTGCTATTCCTGGTCTGCATCCAGCACAGCTCGGAACTGACCCAGCTGGAGAGCAAGACACGGACTCTGGCCGAACGGCACGCGATCCTGCAACTGGAGGTCGAGCAGCTGAAGGCCCACGTGGCCGCGCTGACCGACGGTAAGGACTAACCGGTGTCGGTGCGGGCACCGTGGTCTCCTCGCCGGGTGCTCCTGGTGACGTGGGCCCTCCTCTCGGCGCTGTCGGCGGTCTGGGCGCTCGCCACCCCGATCGCGGCCTCGCCGGATGAGCCGGCCCACATCATCCGTGCGGCCAGCGTCGTCCGGGGTCAGCTGGTCGGGACGCCCTCGCCGAAGGGCCATGTCGTGACCGTCCCGCGGTACATCGCGGACACGCAGAGCGAGACCTGCTTCGCCTTCCACCCCGGGGTGACCGCCGACTGCTCCCACCTCGCCGACCGGGACCCGGGCGCGACGACCACCGCCGCGACCACGGCGGGCCTCTACAACCCGCTGTACTACTACGCGGTCGGCTGGCCCAGCCTCCTCTTCTCGTACGACGCCGGCATCTACGCGATGCGGATCGTCAGCGGCGTACTGACATCGCTCTTCGCCGCGCTCGCACTCGCGCTGCTCTGGCGCCGGGAGCGATCGCCCCTCGTCGTGCTCGGATTCGCGATCGCGGTCACACCGCTCCTGCTCTTCCTGGATGCGTCCGTCAACCCGAACGGCCTGGAGGCCACCGCGACCCTGGCCGTCTTCGCCGGGATGCTGGCGATCGTCCGCGGCGCGAAGGACGCGCCCATCGCGCTGCAGGCCGCCGCCGTGGCGGTCTCCGGCTTCATCGCGGTCAACGCGCGGGGGCTGTCTCCGCTGTGGGTCCTCGTCGCCGTCGTGCTGCCCCTGGTGCTCGTCGGCCGTCATGAGCTGGCTGCGCTGTTCCGGCGGCGGGCGGTGATCGTGACCGCGGCGGTCGTCGCCCTCGGAACCGTCGCCGCGATGGCGTGGACTCTGGGGACCAACTCCCTCCTGAACGCAGTCGACCATCCCGAGTCGACCCCCCAGCGGTACGCAGGTGTCGGGACGAATCCCTTCAGCGGCTTCTTCATCACGCTCGAGCGCACGGTCGAGTATGCACACGGGGTCATCGGGATCTTCGGCTGGCTGGACACCCCGGCCCCGCCCGAGGTGTTCTTCGTGTGGTCAGCCGTCATCGGAGCGCTCCTGCTGGCAGCGTTCGTACTGCTGCGCTCGCGCGCGCTGCTGCTCGCCGGACTCCTCCTCGCCTCGTTCGTCCTGCTCCCCCCGATCGTCCAGGGGGTCTACATCACCGGCGGCGGCATCATCTGGCAGGGTCGCTACGCTCTTCCGCTGTTCCTCTGCCTCGTCGTCGGGCTCGCGGTGCTCCTCTCGGATCGGCTCGTGATCTCCGCGCGCACGGGCTCCTGGCGGCGGCTGTCGTGGATCGTCGTGGTCGCTCTCGGAGCCGCGCAGGTCTATGCGTTCGAGAACACGCTGCGCCGGTACTCGGTCAGCGAGATCGGCTCGCTCAAGGTCTTCCTCATCGGCTCTCCGCCCTGGGCGCCGCCGGGAGGCAACCTGCTCCTCCTCGTGCTCTTCACCCTCCTGGTCGCCGTCGCCGGGTGGCTGACGCTCCGCGTCGCCCTGGCGGGCCGGCGCGACGCGCCGGACGCCGCCATCGCTGCCGCGGCCTGACGTTCGTCCGCTAGGGTGTGGCCGTGAGCGCTGCCACCGAAGCCGGCCCCCGGGTGCATCCCGTCAGGGCGCTTTCTCCTGCGACCCGCCGGTGAGCACGCGGCTGAGCACCCCTGTCGACCGGCGGCGGCCGGAGGTCTCCCAGGTCGTCGTGGTCACGGAAGAGGCCCCAGCCCGTCGCCCGCTGGTCGCGTTCTTCGTCGCCTGGGCCGTCCTGGTCCTCCTCGGCGCCGTCTGGGCCTGGGCCACGCCGCCGTCGGCCTCGCCGGACGAACCGGCCCACATCGTGCGCGCCGCGAGCGTGGTCCGCGGAGAGCTGTTCGGGCGGCCGTCCGCCTCGGGCAATCTCGTGCACGTGCCGCAGTACGTCGCAGACGCGCACCGCACGACCTGTTACGCCTTCCAGCCGGCCGTCCCCGCCGCCTGTCCGCTCCCGAGCGGTGAGGATACTCGCGCTACCGTCGTCGCGCCCACCTCGGCCGGGCTCTACAACCCGCTGTACTACTACGCGGTGGGATGGCCGTCCCTCCTGTTCGGCGATGCCGGCGGACTCCTGGCGATGCGGCTGGCGAGCGCCGTGCTGTCCGCGCTGTTCGCGGCACTCGCCTTCTCGATGGTGATGACGTTCCGGGAGCGGCGGCTTCCCGTGCTGGCCTTCGCCGTCGCCGTGACGCCGATGGTCCTGTTCCTCAGCGGCACGGTCAACCCGAGCGCTGTGGAGGCGACGGCGACCCTCGCGGTGTTCTGCGGCATGCTGGCGGTCACCCTCTCGCCCGATCCCGCCCGGTTGCCCGCGCGCGCGGCCGTCGTGGCCGTCTCGGCGATCGTCGCGGTCAACGCCCGCGGGCTGTCCCCGCTCTGGGTGCTGGCCGCCCTCGCCGTCCCGCTTCTCCTCGTGGGCGGCCGGACCGCGCTCCAGCTGCTGCGACAGCGCTCCGTCCTCCTCGCCATCGCGGCTGTCGCCGTCGGGACGATCGCCGCCCTGGGATGGACGCTCGCCACCAACTCGCTCGCCAACGCGATCGCGCATCCCGAGGACGCCCTGCAGTTCCCGGGCGTCGGCGCCTCGCCCTTCACCGGCTTCCAGCGCGTGCTGGTGGGCACCGTGGGCTACTCGCAGGGCCTCGTGGGCCTGTTCGGCTGGCTCGACACCCCGGCGCCCGAGGCCGTGCTCTTCGCGTGGGGCGTCGCCATCGGCTCCCTCGCGATCGGAGCGCTCCTCGTGCTCCGCGGACGGCGGCTGCTGGTCGCGGCGGTGCTCGTCGGCGCCTTCCTGCTGCTGCCCGCGCTCGTGCAGGCCGTGTACATCCACGGCGGCGGGATGATCTGGCAGGGCCGCTACAACCTGCCGCTCTTCCTCTGCCTCGTCATCGGCCTGGCCGCTCTGCTCGACGGCTCGGCCTTCCGGTCGCCGCACACCTGGCGGCGGCTGCGCGTCCTGCTCCTCGGAGGCGCTCTGCTCGGGCAGCTGTGGGCGTTCGCCGCCGCCTTGCGCCGCTACGCCGTTGGGGCGAACGGCTCGGTGAGGACGTTCCTGTTCGGCTCACCCGCGTGGGCGCCTCCGGGCGGCGTCATCCTGGTGCTCGTCGTGGCGACGGTCGTCTTCGCGGTGGCCGCCGTCCTGCTGTACCGTGCGACGGCGAGCGAGGGTGGAGAGCGACGGCTCAGGAGGGTTGCAGCAGGTCCCGCAACACGTCCAGCCGTCCCCGGCTAGCGAGGCGCGCGTAGTCGCCGCCTCCGGCGAGGCGGACCACCGGGATCAGGCGCGCCAGCCGGTTGGCGGGCAGCGCCGCCCTGGCCGCCTCGAAGGCCGCCTTCTGCTCGGCGAGCGCGCGGTGCTCCGCGGGAACGCCGTCCGACGCGGCCAGCCTGTCGGCGAGGATGCGCGAGCGGACCGCCAGCATCCGGTTCCGGTCGCCCCGTCGTCCGAGGACGCGGCCGACCTTGTGGCGCAGCGTCGGGTCGCTTGCACCGATCTGGTTCTCGTCGTGCCGCCGGTACCGGGTGAGCGGCCGTTCGCTGAGGTCGAGCCGGTCACGGGCCGCCGCCTGGATCGCCAACCACACGTCGTGCACCCACTCGGACGGGAACGGGAGCGCCTCCCGCAGCAGCCCGGCGGAGATCATGGCCGTCGCGCCCGTGGCGAGGTTGCGGCGGACGAAGGCCTCGAACGCGTGCCCGGAGTGGACGGCCGCACGCTCCTCGTCGCTGACCTCCAGCACCTCGAAGAGGGTGCCGCCGACCGGCAGGCTGTCGTCGCCGATGAGGGTGGCGTCCGTGTGGAGGAAGCCGAGGCCTGGGCGGGCGGAGAAGTAGGCCGCGAGACGCTCGAGCTTGTCCGGCACCCACTCGTCGTCCTGGTCGCTCAGTGCGATGAGGTCCCCGTCGCAGGCGCGGAGGGCCTGCTCGAAGTTCGCCGTGACGCCGAGCGGCGTCTCGTTGCGGAGGATCACCAGCCGCGGCGTCGGTCCGCCCGCTGCCCGATGCGCGGCGAACTCCTCCTCCACGACGGTCAGCGTGGCGTCGACCGAGGCGTCGTCGGACACCACGAGCTGGTCGGGCGGGAGAGTCTGGGCGAGGATGCTGGTGAGCTGCCGTCGCACGTAGCGGGCGCCGTTGTGCGTGCACAGAGCGACCGAGATGGATGCGCGGGATGAGCCGCTCGCGCCGGACGCGTCGCTCACCGTCGCCCCAGCCGGCTCCGGATCTTCTTCGTCACGACGCCCGGACCCCCGTTGCGCAGGTAGTGGAAGAACAGGCCGACGTCATGGCGGATCCCGTGCTTCTTGCGCCGCTGGGTGGTGCGGCGCGCCGGAGTCCCCTGCCCCACGACACCGCGGGCGACCAGGTCGGCCGCATGCCGGGGCTCGGAGACGAAGTCGACCAGGGGGGCGAGGACCACGCTCCAGAAGTAGCGCTGGCGCACCCGGGCGAGGTTGCGCTTGGCGGCGCGGATGAACTTCTCGTCGAACAGCACAGTCTCCAGAGCCGCGACCAGCGCATCCACATCGCCGGAGGGGACGACCACGCCCAGTTTCTCCTCCTCGACCAGCTGAGCGAAGTGATCGCCTTCGGTGACGACCATCGGGAGGCCGGCCCACAGGTAGTCGAGGATGCGCGTGCGGAACGAGAAGGTCGTCTCGACGTGCGAGAAGTGGGTGCTGACGCCGGCATCCGCCTCGGTGAGGTAGTTCTGCCGGTCCGCGTAGTCCACCCACGAGCTGTTGAAGAAGACCACGGAGTCGAGCACCTCGAGGTCGCGGGCCAGCTGCCGCGACTCCGCGACGATGCCCATCTCCGGGACACCGGGATGCGGATGCTTGGTCCCCTGGAAGAACAGGCGGACATCGCGGTGGGTCTCCGACAGGCGGGCGACGGCCTCGATGAGCGACTTCGGATCGAACCAGTTGTAGAGGCCGCCGCTCCAGAGCAGCAGCTTGTCGTCGGGGCCGATGCCGGGCTGGACGCCCTTCAGCACATCCCGTTCGTGTGCGGGCGGCGTCTCGGACAGCCCGAACGGGACGACGTCGATGAGGCCCTCGAGGTCCGGGTCGTCGTCGTAGTTCGCCGGGTTGATCCGGCCGAGCGCGGCGAGCTGCCCGAGGTAGAAGTGCCGCTGGCGCTCGGAGGCGCAGAGGAAGAAGTCGCCGCGCTCCAGCTGCTCGTTGAGGACGTCGGTGGCGTCGAGGACCTGCTTGTCCCACTGCGCGCGGCCCAGCTCCCTGCCCTGCTCCAGCTGCTCCAGGTGCATCGGGTCGTAGACGTCGGCCACGATGATCTTGTCCGTCTTCCGGAGGCTCTCGAACAGGGCCATCGCGAGGCCCTGGAAGACGATGACATCGGTCTCGCGTTCCAGCGCCCGCATGGCGCGGTCATCGCCCGGACGCACGTGCACGACGTCGAAGGGCGCGGAGACCGGTTCGACCCCCGCCAGCGAGACGAGCGTCACGACGTTGTCCTTGGCCAGCGCCTCGGCCATGCTCCAGGCGCGGATGGCCGGGCCGGCCATCTTCGCACCGATCGGGTCCCCCGTGATCACGAGGACCCGGGTGACGGCCGGCCGCTCCGTCACCGGAAAAGCGGTGGCCAGCTTGTCGTAGCCCACCAGGTAGTGCTCGTCGGTATAGGACGGCGCATCCGTCTCGCCGAAGAGGGACCAGATGCGGCTGTCGGCGATGACCCGAGAGCTCTGGATGCGCTCCCGATCCGCTGCGAGACCGGGCAGGTGCTCGACGAACTGGTCGATCGCGTAGACCGCGGCGACCGTCTCCTTGTCGACCTCCATGGTCGGGTCGTTCGAGCCGCCCTTCCGCAGATCGAACTCGGTCGAGTCGAGGCCGCCCTTGGCGACGCCCCGCCGTACGGTGAGCGCCAGCGTCGCCGGAAGGACCTGCGCGAGCGCCTCGTCGCCCAGGTTCTTGTACTGCGCGAACAGCGCGTTGCGCTCCAGGAGGTAGCTCTCCTTGAAGGCGCCGAAGGAGGACATTGAGGCGTGGTGCTTGTGGAAGGCCAGCGACGCCGGCTCGTAGACGAAGCGATGGCCGGCCAGGTTCAGCCGCCAGCCGAGGTCGACATCCTCGAAGAACATGAAGAAGCGCTCGTCGAAGCCGCCGAGCTGCTCGTACACCGAGCGGCGGACGAACATGGCGGAGCCGGTGCCGAAGAGCACATCCGTGGGGACATCCGGGGTGGAGGGCACGGGCTGACCGGTCAGCGGCTTGTAGCCCTGGCCGAACCACGTCATCGCCGAGCCGATGTAGTCGACCTTGTCCCCGTCCCAGTCGAGCACCCGGCTCGCGACGGCGCCGACCCGCGAGCTCGACTCGAAACGCGCGACGGCGGCGCGGACCCACGCCGCATCCGGCTTCGCGTCGTTGTTCAGGAAGGCGACGTACTCCCCCGACGCCGACCGCACGCCCAGGTTGCAGCCGCCGGCGAAGCCGAGGTTCGCCTTGGACTCGATCAGGACGACCTGGGGCGCCTCCCGCCGGAGTCGCTCGGCGCTGCCGTCGCCCGACGCGTTCTCCACCACGACGATCTCGAGACGGTCCGCCGGCCAGTCCAGCCGCCCGAGATGGTCGATTGCGGTCAGCGTGTCGTCGGTTCCCCGGAAGTTCACGAGGACGACCGAGACGACTCCGGGGCGCGTGGTGGGCATGCGGTCCTTTCACTGGCGAATCCGCCCGCCAGCCTAGCAAAGCGGGCATCCGAGCCCGCCGCGCCCTCCCAGGCGATTGCTAAGCTGACCTGGTTCCACCCACCGCTCAACAGGACACGAGGTCTTCTCCGCGATGGATCACGCGCGCTCCGCCATCACCGCACGGTCGACGAGCTTTCCGTGGCGATTGTTCTGCGGCGTCTTCGCCGGGCTGTTCTTGCTGATGGCCGCCTGGGCCCTCGCCACGCCGGTCTACTCCGTGCCGGACGAGCCGTCCCACGCCGTCCGCGCCGCCGCCGCCTGGCACGGCGAAGTGGTCGGGAACGGGATGCAGTTCGAGGCTCCGCGCTACCTGCTGATCGACGGGGCGGGCGTCTGCTACAACTCGGCGGTGGATCAGTCCGCGAACTGCATCGGACCGATCGTCTCGGATGGGCGGCTGATCCCGTACACGAGCTCGGCCAACACGAACAGCCCGGTGTACTACCTGATGGCCGGCCTGCCGAGCGCCTTCCTCACCGGGGCGCCGGCGATCTACGGCATGCGCATCTTCTCGGCCGCGATCACCTGTCTTCTGTTCGCCGCGCTGGCCGTCCTCCTCGTCCGCCTGCCCCGCGCCCGCTGGGTCGTGCTGCTCCCCGCCGCGGTGGTCACCCCGATGGTCATGTTCCTGGGCGGCTCGATCAACCCGAACGCCATCGAGATGGCGTCCGCCGGAGCGCTCCTCGGCTCGCTGCTGGTGCTCGCGAGGGAACGCCCGTCCGGGTGGCTCTTCGGGTTCTCAGTGGCGACCGCGATCGTCTCGGCCGCCTTCGTGACCGGAGGGCGGAGCCTGGCGATGCTCTGGGTCGTGTTCGCCGCCATCGCCGTCGTGGCCCTGCTCCGCGTCGAGGACTGGCGCGCGCTGACGCGACGACGCTCCACCTGGATCGTGCTCGCCGTCCTCGCGGTGATCTGCCTCTTCGCCCTGTGGTGGTTCACCCGGCCGGAGAACACGGTCCATGCGGCCAAGGTCCCCTACCCCGGGAGCCTGTGGGGCGTCGCGCAGGACATGGTCGAGAAGACGTTCCTGTACTGGCGCCAGGACGCGGGCATCTTCGGCACGCTGAACGTCCCGGCTCCCGAGGGCGTCCAGACGCTCTGGTCCGCGGTGTTCGTCGCGCTCATCCTGTTCCCCCTCGTCCTCGGACGCGGACGGGAGCGCTGGGTGGCGGCGGGCTTCAGCGTCGTGCTCTTCGTCCTGCCGATCATGGTCCAGGTGGCGCTCTGGCGTCAGGTCGGCGACGTCTGGCAGGGCCGCTACATGCTCGCCGTCTTCCTCATGCTCGCGATCGCGGGAGGCCTCGCGCTCGACCGCGTCCTCGGGCGGAGCGCTGCGGCCGACGCACCCGGCCAGGACCTCGCGCAACGCCGCACGGTGTCCGTGCTCCGGGCCGTTCTGGTGCTGCTCGGGATCGCACAGGTCGCGTCGTTCCTGTTCACCCTGCGCCGGTACGCGTCACCCGAGCGTTCGTGGTTCCAGTTCCTTCTCCACCCGGAATGGCAGCCTCCCGGAACCACCATCGGGCTGACGCTCCTCACCCTCGTCGCGCTCGGACTGTCGACGGTCTGGGTCTGGCGATCCCTCCCGCGCCTCTTCGAACCCGTCCGCACCTGGGACGCGGAACCCTCCGCCCTCCCGGCGGACGAGCCCGTCTCGAGCCGCTCCGCCTAGCCTCCGCCCTCGCCGCCATTCGTCACGTATGTGCTGGCGCGGAGGGACGGACGGACCGGGTCAGGGGGCGATCCACGGCGGCGCCTGCGTGGGCCGCGCGTTCGCCTCGGGGTCGCTGAGGAAGTCGTAGATGCCGTCGAGGGCGGCGTCCCAGTCGGAGTGCGCCGCATCGATCGTCGCCTCGCCCGCCGCCGCGATGCGACGACGTGTCTCGGCATCCCGAACCAGTCCGTCGAGTGCCGCCACGACCTCTTCGTACGTCATCATCGTCGTCTGCGCGTTCTCGCCCGGCGTGAACAGCCAGCGGAACCACGGCGAGTCGGGGACGACCATGGCGACGCGGCTCGCCATCAGCTCCAGGGGCAGGTAGGACGGGTGACGCGAGATCTGCAGGGTGATCCCGATGTCGGTCTCGCGGTAGAGGCGGCCGGTCGCGCGGTAGTCGAGCAGTCCGAGGTCGATGAAGTCGGCGCTCGGGGGAAGGTACTTGGCGCCGGCGGCCACAATGCGGACACGTTCTCCGTGGCGGCGCTTGATCTCGCTGAGGGCGGCGTACACCAGCTCCCAGCAGTTCCGGAAGTGGTCGCGGGCATAGGCGAAGATCGTCACCGGCTCGTCCGCCTGCGGCTCGCGGCGCCCCTCGCCGTGGAAGATCGTCCGGTCCACTGCCGGCTCGAACCACGTGGCGGTCCCGCCGTACCCGCCCGAATAAATGTCATGCATGCTTTGCGTGTTGCAGATGCCGTACAGGCCCAGGCGATACGTCTGCTCGGTCATGGCGAACATCGTGCTCGCCGGATAGAACGACGGCTCGTAGTCCTGGATGAGGTAGAACTTCCGCGGTGTGCCCGGCGTCTTGGCGACATCCCGGGCGGTGAGCCAGAACGTGGCGATGGCCGCATCGGCGGGAGGGATGGCGGCGAGGCCCTCCGCCGTGCCGTAGTAGTGTCCGACCTCAGACCCGGCGAGGCCCGGGAAGGCGGCGACGATCGCCGACTCGTAGAACTCGTTCGCCGGGTGCCCGTTGATGAAGAACCGGTTGAGGACGCCGTGGTCGCGCGCCAGTTTGTCGGCCATCCGCAGGGTGGTGTTGATCCCGCCGAAGAAGGGGAGGTCGAAGCCGGGGAGCAGCCAGTTGATGGTCCGCACCTCCCGCCGTCCGGTCGTCGCGCGGTGCGTCTCCACCACCTGCTCGACCTCCGCGGCCGTGATGCTGGCGAGCGGCATCAGGGCGGTGGCGTCCTCGGAGATGGTCGACTGCTGCGCATCCGACTTCCACGGCCGCCCGAGACCTGCCATCGTGAGCTGGAGCGGAGGCGGATCGTCGGCGGCGGCGAAGCGCGGGACTTCGACCAGACGGCAGACGTTCGGCGAGATGTAGGGGTCGCCGGCGACGAGCCACGGCTGGTAGCGCCAGTAGCTCGCGAACGAGTCCGCCCGCGGAGCGTGAGCGCCGCGCGTGAGCGACTCGAAGTGCCGGACCGCGTCGAAGGGGATGACCACGTTGCGCCGGCCGTGGACGACCTGATCCAGCCCGAGCACGACATCGCTCCCGGTGAGCTGGAAGCGCTCGTCGAAACCGCCGACCTCCTCGAAGAGCTCGCGACGGATGCCGACGCAGGCGGCGGTGACCGCCAGGCTGTTGCGGTACCAGCGGACAGGGCCGACCAGCGAGTCGGCGTCGGGGCGCATCCCGGCGAACAGGTTGGCCGCGAAACCGCCGGGGCCGAGCATGACGCCGCCGTGCTGCACCAGTCCCTCGCCGGTGCGGAGCTGGAAGCCCGCCGTGCCGACGCCCTGGCGCTGCAGGATCCCGACCAGCTCGCGCAGCCAGCCCGGGTCCACGATCTCCGTGTCGTCGTTGAGGAAGACGAGCACCTCGCCGTCGGTCTCGCGCGCTGCGACATTGTTGACCCGGGAGTAGTTGAAGGGCTCCTCGTGCCACCAGCGGTGACGGACGGGGATCCCGGGGTCGAGCGCCGCGTACCAGGCCTCGTTCTCGTCGTTCTCGCCGCCGTTGTCGACCACGGTCACGTCGAATGCCGGGTAGTCCGTGGTGGCCAGGCTCGGCAGCAGCCGTTCCAGATTGGCCCGGCTGTGGCGCGTCGGAACGACGATGGACACGCTCGGCCAGTGCTCCGGCCGGAACCGGACACGGACGATGCCGTCGCTCACCTCTGTGGCCGCATCCTCTCCCCGGTCGCGGAGGGCGCGCGCCACCATGGCGGCGTCTTCCTCGGTGGCACCGGCTTCCGCAGCATCCGGAACCGAGAGGAGCACGAACGGGACGCGGCCCACCGCCGACTCGGTCAGCTCGGAGCGCAGGAGGAGGCGCCAGATGCCGTGGTCGTCGAGCGTGACACCGATCGCCGCCCGCGCGTCCGGCACCCGAATCGCGAAAGCGCGGCCCAGATAGTTCGCCCCGAGCAGGATCTCGGGCGACCAGACCGGGCGGAACAGGGGCGTGGTGCGCGTTCCGTCCGAGAGGATGCGGTCCGAGTCGAACCCGATCACGCGGCACACCGGGTCGACGCGGTGCTCCTTGGCCACCTGCTCGAGGGCGTGCGGGTCGAGCACCGATCCGGCCTTCAGGAACAGCACGAAGTCCTCGACCACGTCGGGGAGCAACTCGCGCAGCGGCGTGCCGGTCCGCACGACCAGCGAACGCGGCTCGACCGCGACCTGCGCGTCGAGGCTCGCCCTCGTCGCGGCGACGCGAGCCGCTTCGTCCTCGTCGGCTGCGCCGGTCTCGTCCTCGGCGCCCGTCGTCTCGATGAGCACCAGGAAACTGCTTGTCGGCCCGGGCGGGAGCGGCTCGAACGGTGCCTGCTGGGCACGCCACTCCGCGTAGTCGGTCAGTCCGGGGCCGCGGGGCACCGACTCCGCCTCCGGTTCCGGCAGCGGGGGCCGGAGCTGGGCACGGAACGTGAGCGCGGCCTCTTTGCCCGCTCGGAGGACTCGTCCCCGCTGTGATCCTGCTGGCAGCAGACGGCCGAACGCACGTCGTGCGCGGCTCATCCATGCGTTCATCCGCGCAAGTCTAGCCGGGAGGCCGGT
>JBQCCO010000019.1:0-46878 GCA_051962155.1 Leifsonia sp.
GCTCTGCCACCCGGAGCACCGCTTCGCGGCGGAGGACAGCATCCCGCTCGACGAATTGCGCAGCGAGCCGCTGATCGGGTTTCAGGAGGGATGGGGTGCTCAAGCGCTCACGCGTCGCGCGTTCGCGGCCGCCGGGTTCGACTACCGCGCCGCGATGGAGGTGAACGACGTGCACCCACTCCTCGACCTGGTCGGTTACAACCTCGGCGTCGCCGTCGTTCCCGCCAGCTTCGCCTTGAAGCGGCCGGACGCCCTGCGGGCTGTTCGCCTGCGAGGCGCTCCGGCGTGGACCGTGGCCGTCGCGGTCGCCGACCAGCCGAGCCCCGCCGCCGCCGCGTTCCTCACGCAGCTCGACCCGGCCTGACGAACCCGGGCGTTCGCCCGGGTCGTGCGCGCGGTCGGGGGTCAGGCCGCGTTCAGGCGCGCGAGCTCCTCAGGGGTGAGCTCCACCTCCACGGCGGTCACCGAGTCGCGGATGGTCTCGGGGCGCGACGATCCGGGGATCGGGATGACCTGCGGGCTCTGGGCGAGGTGCCAGGCGAGCGCGACCGAAGCGGCTGCCGAGCGCTCGCGCCGACGAGATGCCGCCGAGCGGGCTCCAGGGGAGGAAGGCGATGCCGAGCTCGTCGGCCAGCCGCAGCTCCGGCTCACTCGAGCGGAAGGCGGGCGAGAACTCGTTCTGAACCGAGGCCAGGCGGCCGCCGAGGATGTCCTGGGCCTCCCGGATCTGCTGCGGGTTCGCGCTGGAGATCCCGGCCATCCGGATGACGCCGTCATCGAGCAGCTCGCGGACCGCGCCGACCGACTCCGCGAAGGGCACCCGGGGGTCGGGACGGTGGAACTGGTACAGCCCGATCGCATCACCGCCGAGTCGGCGCAGGGAGGCCGCGGCGGCCTCCTTGAGGTACTCGGGCCGTCCGTCCTGCGTCCAGGAGCCGTCGCCCGGGCGCAGGTGGCCGCCCTTCGTGGCCACGAGAACGGAGGACGTGTCGCCGCCCCAGGTGCGCAGCGCCTCCGCGATGAGCTCCTCGTTGTGGCCGACATCGTCCGCGTGCAGGTGGTACGAGTCCGCCGTGTCGATGAACGTGACGCCCTCGTCGAGCGCCGCGTGGATGGTCCTGATCGAGCGCTCGCGGTCGGGCCGGCCTTCGATCGACATGGGCATTCCGCCGAGGCCGATCGCCGAGACCTGCATGGTGCCGATGGTGCGTGTGTTGTCCATATCGGCAACTCTCCGCTGCGGCGAGTCAGTTGTCCAACAGGTTATCTGGATGGGATTGTGCCGGCCGGGTGATCAATTCAGCGGGGAGGCGCCCACCAGCCGCACGCATTGCCGGCGTCAGGCGCGGAGTGCGGCCTCGAGCTCGGGATCGGTCGGCTCCACCAGGTGGCGTCCATCCGGGAAGACGATCACCGGGATGTTCGTCCGGCCGCTGATCTGCTGGGCGCGGTCCGCCTCCTCGGGACGTGCGACGAGGTCGATGTAGTCGTAGTCGGCGCCGAGGCGTTCGAGGAGGGACTTGGAGCGGATGCAGTCGCGGCACCAGTCCGCGCCGAAGACGGTCAGGCGGTCGAAGGACGGGGTGGGGGAGGTCATCTTTCCATGCTATGCGTGCGCGGCTGCCAGATCGCTGACCCCGGTGGACCCGCCGGAGCCGTCCACCACGAGGGTGGCGCGTGTGCGCGACGCCTCGATGAGCACGGCATTGGCGCCATCGACGTCGCGCGCCCAGGTGGTCGCCGCCTCCGGGGTGCGGCCGTGGCGGGTGTGCCGGTCGACCAGCCGCCGCATTCGCTCCTCCTCCGGCGTCGCCACGAACCAGCTCTCGGCGAGGAGCGACCGGATGCGGGCCCACGGATCCGCGTCGACGAGCAGGTAGTTGCCCTCGGCGATCACGATGCGGGTCCCGGGCGGAATGGGGATGGAGCCGGCGACCGGCTCGTCGACGGTCCGCTCGAAGGCGGGCGCGTAGACCGGATTCCCCGTCTCGGCGAGGACGCGCTCGAGCAGGGCGACGAAGCCCCAGCCGTCGAAGGTGTCGATGGCGCCTTTGCGGTCATGGCGCCCGAGCGCATCCAGAGTCGCGTTGGCGAGGTGGAAGCCGTCCATGGGCAGATACACGGCGGTGCCCGGGCCGGCCAGCTCCTCCACTCGGCCGGCGACGGCACGGGCGAGGGTCGTCTTGCCCGAGCCCGGGCTGCCCGCGATGCCGAGGATCGCGCGGCCCTCCGCGGGTGCGAGGGCGAGGGCGCGGCGGGCGAGCGCATCCAGATCGGTGGTGGTCACGCATCCATTCTCCCCGCGACGCGGGTCGACACGCGACGCGGGCCGTGCCGCGCGCGCGCCGCGTGGGCGGGCCGCGTCAGGACGTGCGCGTCGCCGTGGCCTCGGTCTCCTCGAGCTCCTCGCGGAGCACCTCCCGCGGCGCGAGCACGACGCTCGGGCGCATCCGGGTGAAGCGGACCCGCAGCCCCCGGTACTTCACGAGGTAGAAGACGCCGACGAGCGCAGCCGCGAACCCGCTCGCCGCGCCGACGCCCAGCGCCCAGCGCGGCCCCAGCGTGTCGGCCACCCAGCCCACGATCGGCGCCCCGATCGGCGTCCCGCCCATGAAGATGGCCATGTAGATCGCCATCACGCGTCCGCGCAGCTTGGGGTCGGTCGTCATCTGCACCGTGCCGTTCGCGGTGGTCATCAGCGTCTGCGCGGAGACGCCGATGACGATGAGGGCGATCGCGAACAGCCAGTAGTTCGGCATGACCGCCGCCAGCGCACAGCCGAATCCGAAGAACGCGGCCCCGGCGAACAGCAGCGAGACGCGAGGCCGGTCGCGCCGCGCGGAGAGGAGCGCTCCGACCACGGATCCGACCGCCATGATCGACGACAGGAGGCCGTACTCGCCGGCGCCGCGATGGAACACGCTCACCGACATGGTCGAGATGAAGATCGGGAAGTTCAGGCCGAAGGTCCCGATCAGGAACACCATGACCAGGATCACCAGGATGTCCGGACGACGCCGGACGTAGCGGAAGCCGTCGATCAGGCCACCGCGCGATCGCGTCGCGCGCTCGGTCCGGTACAGCTTGTCGCGTCGCAGCATGGCCAGCGACAGCAGCACGGCGCCGAAGGTCGCCGCGTTGATGAGGAACACCCAGCCGGCGCCGACAGCAGCGGTCAGGAGGCCGGCCACGGCCGGGCCGATGAGGCGGGCGACGTTGAACGAGGCGGAGTTCAGCGCGACGGCGTTGGAGAGGTTGGGCCCGGCGACGAGCTCCGACACGAAGGTCTGACGCGCGGGCGCGTCGAACGCGGCGACGACGCCGAGCACCAGTGCGAACAGGTAGACGTGCCAGAGCTGCACGGCTCCGCTCACGGTGAGGATTCCGAGGCCGAGCCCCAGGGCGCCCATCGCTCCCTGGGTGGACATGAGCAGCTTCCGCCGGTCCAGGTGGTCGGCCGCCCATCCCGTCACCGGCAGCAGCAGGAGCTGCGGGGCGAACTGCAGCGCCATCACGAAGCCGACCGCCGACGCGTTGTTGTGGGTCAGCTGGGTCAGGACGATCCAGTCCTGCGCCGTGCGCTGCATCCACGTGCCGACGTTGGACACGATGGCTCCGCCCGCCCAGATGCGGTAGTTGACCCCGGCGAGGGAGCGGAACATCGCGCTCATGATTCGGCCAGCCCCCGGATGATGTCGGCGGCCTGAGCGAGGATCGCCCGCTGCTCGGGGGAGAGGGTGCGCAGGCGCTGGTGAAGCCAGGCGTCGCGCCGCCGACGGGTCTCGGCGACCAGCTCGACTCCGCGCTCGGTGGGCACGACGACGACCTTGCGGCCGTCGGCCTGGTCGGCCGTCCGCTCGACGTAGCCGGCCTCCTCCAGGCGGTTCACGGTGCGGTTCATCGACGGCGGCGTGACGCGCTCGTACTCGCTGAGGCGGCCGATGGTGCCGGACCCCTCGCGCACGAGGTAGGCGAGGATCGCCGTCTGCGAGTCGCTGAGCTCGTCGTCCTCCTTCTCGGCGCGGAGGCGGCGCGACAGCCGCGCCACCGCGATGCGGAGAGCAGTGCTGAGGTCGTGCGTCGACAGCCGTCCGTTCATGAATAGTTAGCCTAACAAATTAGGTTGGCTAAATAAACCCCCGAAGTGCCCGGCGTGCGCCAGAATGAGCCCGTGCGCAGCGAACAGGGCCGGACCTTCGAGGACGACGACGGCGTCCGCGTGTACTTCGACGTCTATGCTCCGCATCCCGAGGGGACGCGGCCCGCGGCCGCCGTCCAGCTCGCGCACGGGGTCGGAGAGCATGCCGGCCGCTACCGGGAGCTCGCCGAGCACCTCGCCACCGCGGGGTTCGCCGTCTACGCCGACGACCACCTCGGCCACGGCCGCACCGGGATGGAGCAGTGGGACGGCGACGCCACCCGCCTCGGACGGCTCGGCCCCGGCGGTCTCCGTGCTGCTGTCCGGGATGTGCACGCGTTCAGCGGGCTCATCCGCCAGGAGAACCCCGACCTGCCGCTCGTCTTCGTGGGCCACAGCTGGGGATCGCTGATCGGACAGCTGCTGCTCAACCGGTACAGCGACGAATACGACGCCATGGTGCTGTCGGGCACGGCCTACCGGATGCTCGGCTCGATGAACGGCGGAGACCTCAACAAGCGCCACGCCCACCTCGGCACCACGGGTGCCGAGTGGCTGAGCCGCGACCCCGCGGTGGCCCAGGCGTTCGTGGACGATCCGCTCACCACGCTCACCCCCCTCCAGAAGCTGTTCGGGACGGTGGACGCGGCGCGGCTGCTCGGGCGGCCGGCGCGCCGGCTCGCGCACGACCTGCCGGTCCTCATCCAGGTGGGATCCGACGATCCCCTGGGCGGACCGGTCAGCGCCCGGCGCCTGGAGCGCGCCTTCCGGACGCGCTCCGGCCTCTCGGACGTGACCACGATCGTCTACGAGGGCGCACGCCACGAGGTCTACAACGAGACCGACCGCGCCGAAGTCTACGCCGACCTCGCCGCCTGGCTCACCGCCCGTTTCCCCTCCCGCGCGTAACCCCCCACCGTCGAGTACACGAAGACTGCACGTTTCCGGGGGTCGCAACGTGCAATCTGTGCGGAGTCGATGGTGGGGCGGAGGGGACTTAGGGTGGGGATATGCATGGTGAGTACAAGGTCCCCGGGGGAAAGCTCGTCGTCGTGGATCTGGAGATCGTGGAGGGGCGGATCGCCGACTTCCAGCTCGCCGGCGACTTCTTCCTCGAACCCGACAGTGCGCTGGAGGCCATCGACACCGCGGTGAACGGGCTGCCGGCCGAAGTGGACGCCAAGACCATCGCCGCCGCGGTGAAAGAGGCCCTCCCTGCGGGCGCCTCCCTGCTGGGCTTCTCGCCGGAGGCGGTCGCCGTGGCCGTCCGCCGGGCGCTCGCCAAGGCGACCAGCTGGCGCGACTACGACTGGGAGATCGTCCACGCCAAGGCCGTGTCGCCGCAGCTGCACCTGGCGCTGGATGAGGTGCTCGCCAACGAGGTCGGCGAAGGACGCCGTGGTCCGACGCTGCGGATCTGGGAGTGGGACGAGCCCGCCGTGGTCATCGGCAGCTTCCAGTCGGTCAAGAACGAGGTCGACCCCGAGAACGCCGCGAAGTACGGCATCCAGGTGGTCCGGCGCATCTCCGGCGGCGGCGCGATGTTCATGGAGGCCGGCTCCGTCGTCACCTACTCCATCTACGCCCCGGCGGACCTCGTGCAGGGGATGAGCTTCGCCGACAGCTACGCCTTCCTCGACGAGTGGGCGATCATCGCGCTCAAGTCGCTCGGCATCGACGCCGTGTACCAGCCGCTCAACGACATCACGAGTCCCACCGGCAAGATCGGCGGCGCCGCCCAGAAGCGTCTCGGCTCCGGCGCCGTACTGCACCACGTCACCATGAGCTACGACATGGACGGCCAGAAGATGACCGAGGTGCTCCGGATCGGACGTGAGAAGATCAGCGACAAGGGCATCACCAGCGCGGCCAAGCGGGTGGACCCGCTGCGCAGCCAGACCGGTCTCAGCCGGTCCGAGATCATCGACCAGCTGAAGCTGACGTTCACGAACCTCTACGGCGCCACCGAGGGTGATATCACCGAGGCCGAATACGCCGAGGCCGAGAAGCTGGTGGCCGAGAAGTTCGCTACGGAGGAGTGGCTCTACCGGGTTCCCTGAGGAAGGCACTCCGGCGCCCGCGGCATCCACCGGCACCGGCATCCACCCAGGAAGCCCACAGGTCCTCCGGTACCCTGGAGGGCGTGAATTGGTGGGTGGTGGGGATCGTGGCGGCGTTCGCCGCCGCCATCG
The DNA here is from genome assembly GCA_051962155.1 of Leifsonia sp. Taxonomy (GTDB): domain Bacteria; phylum Actinomycetota; class Actinomycetes; order Actinomycetales; family Microbacteriaceae; genus Leifsonia. The sequence continues at coordinate 6,331 of JBQCCO010000019.1, forward strand.
TGATCGCAGTGAAGTTCGGCTGGATCGACCTGTCGAACAAGGCGCAGCGCGGGTCCGGATCGCTGAGCGGGGCCCTCGGGGGACCGCTGGACGAGGTGTTCGCCCCGACCCGTCACGAGGCCCAGCAGGAGCTGGACCGCCAGTCCTTCCTGCCTGCCCCCGCGCCGCTGCCGGGCGACCGCGGCGAGAGCGGCTTCGAGGGCGGCAAGATCACCCTCGACCTCGGTGTGGCGGGCCAGGGTCAGCGGGCCGAGGGCCGCGCGCCCAGCGAGGACGGTCGCGCTACCGCTTCTGCAGGTCCGCGTAGTCGGGATGCTCGCTGAGCCACCTGCGCACATAGGGGCAGGAGGCGATCACCCGTCGTTCGGAGTGGTCGCGCACGTCGTCGAGGGCCGTCTGAACGAGGGTCGACGCCATCCCCTTCTCGCGCTTCTCCGCGTCGATCTCGGTGTGGGTGAACACGATGGCATCGTTCCGCAGGTCGTACTCCGCGACGCCGATCACCTCGCCGTCCTGCAGCAGGGCGTAGCGGGACCGGTCGGGCTGATTCTCCACGGTCAAGCTCATGCGTCAACGCTACTCCGTCAGGAAATCGCACCATCCGACGTCTTCAGAGAGTGACGGCGATCCTGTCGTCCTTCTGAGACGAGGAGTCGCCCGTGCCGAGCAGCGTCGCTGTCCTCCTCGGTAGTCGCTCGGTAGTTTCGCCGTTCCTGCGGCCGGACCGCGGATTCGAGTCTGAGGTCACCGATTCGGACCCTTTCGAGCCGGACACCGACCGAGGAGAGACGATGGCCGCCATCACCGCACGCCCGACAGACCTGGAGCTCGTCGACCGCGTCCGTGAGGGCGACAGCGCGGCCCTCGGCGAGCTGTGGAATCGCTACCAGGGCTGGGCGCACCGCGTGGCACGCAGCACCACGACGCGCTTCGACTCCCAGGACATCGTGCAGGAAGCGTTCACCAAAGTTCTCATCGCGCTCACCAACGGCAAGGGGCCGACCCGCGGGTTCGGCAACTACCTCGCAGTCGCGGTCCGGACGGTCGCCGCGACCTGGGGCGTCCGGGAAGCGCGGCTCGCCCTCGTGCCCCTGGAGGACGACTCCGACGTCGGATCCCACGAGTTCGAGGTCGCCGACCTCGGAGACCTCGAACAGCCGTTCCGCTCTCTGCCGGAGCGCTGGCGGCGCGTCCTGGTGCTGACCTGCCTGTACGAACTGCCCGTCGGCGTGGTGGCCGAGCAGATGGGGATGACGGCAGGGGCGGTCAGCGCGCTCGCGCTGCGCGCGAGGAAGGGCCTTCGAGAGGCACTGGTGGCCGCGCGCGAGGGCCTGGTTCTCGCCGCCTGAGTGTCCGCCCCGGAGGGCGCGTGCGCAAGCGGCGCCCTCCGGGTGAGCGGTCCTCGAGCAAGCAGTCACCGCCGGGTCGGGTGCTCGCGGTACCAGAGCGCCAGCTCGGTCCGTGAACGCAGGCCGAGTTTGACGAGCGCGTTCTGCACGTGCGTCTCGATGGTGCGGATGGACACGAACAGTCGGCGGGCCATCTCCTTGTTCGACGCGCCGTCCGCTACGAGGGTCGCCACCTGGGTCTCCCGCGGGGTCAGCGGGGAGCCGCCGGGCACGGACGGCACGCCGGCGCGACCATGCGCCTCCACGATGCGGTGCAAAGCGAATTCGATGCTCTCGCCTTCGCTGAGTGCCGCCCCGTACCCGAATGCGCGGTCGAAGGCCGGGTCGCCGAGACGATGGCGCACCGCCCGCTCGGTCCTGTCCCGGTCGTAGAAGTAGGGAGGGTAGTTGCCGCGGAGCGCGCCCGCCTCGCGCCAGCGGGCGGCTGCCGCACCGAGCAGGCGGGCGCTGCGAACGGGATCGGATCGCTCCCTGGCGACATCGGCGAGCAGCTCGAGCGCTTGTGCGACGCCCAGCCCGTTCCCCAGTCCCCGCTTCAGCACGAGAGCCTCCCGCGCCGCTGCCTCGGTGGTCTCGTAGTCCCCGACAGCGGCGGCGGCGGTCGCACGCGTCGTCAGCAGGAACGACCGCTCGAACCGGTCTCCCACGGCGACGGCCCGCTCCACGATCGCACTGCCGACGGCGTCCGCCGCCTCCGTGTCGCCGAGTGCGTACAGCCGCGCCGCCAACCGCTGCGGGATGTTCATCGGGCCGAATCGGTAGGCATCCTCGCCGAGTTCGTCCAGGAGGCTGCGCAGGAGGATCGCCGCTTCACCGTCGTCGCGCTCGAGTGTCTCCGCGGCGCTGCGGACGGCCGCGTCGCACGTGCGAGCGGTGTCAGAGTCGTCGCCGGAGAGGAGGATGTCGCGTGCGGCCGCGGCCCGCTCCAGCTCGGTGGTCGCGAGTCCCGGCTTCCCGCTCCGGCTGAAGATCGCCGTCATGAGAGCGTGGCCCAGAGCCGCCCAGCGCGGCGACGGAGTGCCCGTCTGCAGGGCTATCGCGACCCAGTTCGCCAGCTCGTCCTCGCTCCCATGGATCTGGAACGCCTGCCGCCAGCCGGTGACGACCACCTCGACGGCCCGGTCGGTGTCCCCGAGCGCCGCAGCCGTCTTCACCGCGCGCCGGATGTTCGGGATGTCACCACGCAGGCGGCGCAGGGTCTCCGCCTGCCGGCCCGAGAACCAGTTGTCCTCCGCATCGTGCAACCGCTGAATCATGCACGTCACGAAGTGCCGCTGGACCTCCGGCGGATTCTGCAACCGCTCCTCGCCGAACTCGCGGAGCGCAGGCAGCAGCTCGTACCGGACGCCGCCCTCGATGCGCCGGCGGTGGACGATCGAGCGCCGGATCAGCTGCTTCACGACGGCCGTCGCAGAATCCGGCTCCGACACGCTCAGCGCTGCCATCGCCTCACCCAGTTCCAGGTCCCAGCCCGGAGCAAGCACCGAGAGATCGGTCCACACCCTCCGCTCGGCCGGACCGCATCGCTCCCAGCTGTCCTCCACAGCCGCCCGGAGGGAACGGTACGCGGAGCCCGACGGCTCCAGGGTCCGCAGCTGGCGGTCCATCCGCTTGGCGAGCGTGCGCACATCCAGGAACTGCAATTGCGCGGCCGCCAGTTCGATCGCCAGGGGAACGCCACCGGTCGCCGCGCAGATCCGGATCACCTGCGGCAGAGTGCTCTCATCGACGGCGAAGCGGGCATCGGCGGACGCGGCGCGATCGGCGAACAGCCGGACAGCGTCGCTCGATGCGGTCAGGTCGCGGGCGCCGAGCGGCCCGAGGGCGACGAGGGCATTCCCCGCAGAGGCGATCGGCTCCCGTCCGGTGACGATCAGCCGGGCCCCGGGGCAGGAGGTGAGGAGCACATCCACGAAGGCGGTCGTCTCGGCGACCGCCTCATCCACACCGTCCAGTAGCAGCACGCAGTCGCTCTCGCCGATCGCGGTGGTGACGGCGGACAACGCATCCTCACCGCTGTCGACCTTCAGCTCGTGAGCGACGGCTGCGGCGACCTGACCGCCGCTGCCGCTGACATCCACGTACCAGACGCCCGAGACCGACCGCTTCAGCGACTCGGCCGCGGCGATGGCGACGCGGCTCTTCCCCACGCCGGCCGCACCCGTGATGGTCACGGCACGGGCGGAGGTCTGCAGGAGCCGCCGGATCAGCGAGAGCTCCTCCCTCCGGCCGATCAGGGAGTCGAGGCGCACCGGAAGGCCGGGCGCCGAGGTGGATGCATCCCCGATCATCCCCGAACCTCCCGTTGCGCGTCATAGGAGAGCGAATCCTGAGTCCTACTAGTCGGAAGCTTCTTCGGGCAGTGGCTTCTCTTAAGGGGTGGAGGGCACCGGCGCGTTCGGGTTCGCTCGGGAATCGCCCTCCACCCTTTTCCGTGTTCGCGCCCGGGGCCACCCATGCGCCGTTCGGCGACTGCCGGAACGTCCCCTCCGGCGAGACACATCGTGCACCTGCGTCGGCCTCACGCGCTAGACGATCTTCCCGCTGCCGGCTCAGCCCGGTCCCCACTCGCGCCGAGTGATCGGCTTCACAGACGTGGTAGGCCACTCCAGTTCGAATCCCGAGCGCAGGCGGACGCGGTCATCGCATCCACCTCTTCCCCAGCCATCGCGATGAGCGAACAGCAGCTAGCTTGACGAGGCAGGGCGCCGCTCGGCTAGAGACGCGTGATCTTTAGCAACCGGAGAGTTCCGTGGTGAGGTACCGGTACATGGCTTCACGGGGCCAGTCGTCTGCTGCGACGAGCTCATAGACGTCGATGGCGCTGCGGTCGGAGTCCGTTGGAACGCGAATGCGCACGGGCGGCCGCTCGGCGAGGATCGGGAGTTCGACCGGCCGATCGAGCGAGGGAGTCGCAGGGTGCACGAGAAATGCCGTGAACGTCTCCTCGCCGGAATACATGCATACACATTACCGACGGCGTTGCGGCGACGAGAGGCATCGCACGAGGCATCGGCGGAATTCACCCTCGGTATGAGGTCGCAGCGGAGCCATCAGACTGTGCGCTGCACGCCGGTCGCCACCTTGAAGCGGTCGATGATGCGGTAGTTGTCTCCGGGGCCTGCCTCCTCGACGCGAACCGTGTCATAGACGCGGAAGTCGAGCGTGCGCAGCTCACGGAGCCGCAGGGCGCGCTCCGTGAGGAGGGCTGAGCGCAGTGGGGAATCGGGGTCGCGCGGGATGAGGGGGGTGACCAGCTCTCCGCGCCAACCGTCCGTGTGCGCGATGACGAGCCGCACTGCACGCTCGCACGGATCCCCGCGTGTCGCGCTCATCTCAGGGTCTCGCTTCTCGTCGGTTCTTTCCCATCGTGGTGATCTTCGTTTTCCGGCTGTTCTTCGTGTTCGTGGTGTTTCCGGCGTTCCTGCCCGGATCGGTGGCGCGGCCCGGCTGGCCCGCAACCCGACGGGACAGGCCGGACCGCTCCCCGTCGGAGTTCCCCAGGGAAGGGGTCCCTCCTGGCGAGAGAACGAAGCCCGAAAACGCTCTCTCACGTGATGAAGACGTTGGCCGGAGCGGATGATGACGCGACCTCATCCACCGCACAGGGACCACTGCGACCGGATCTGGTCCGCGGACAGAGCCGTGCCGTAGACGGCGGCGTAGGCAAGACTGCCGGTGAACTGGTATCGGCTCGGAGTGCCGGGTCCCCAGTTGGCGAGGCTGTCGTAACCGACGCGCCAGAACCCTGCGAAGTCTTCGCCGTGAGTCACCGTCCCGTCGCGGGCGACCAGCTCGCCGTCGACGTAGAGCGCCATCCCGTCGTTCGAGAGGGTGGCCGTGGCCTGGTGCCAGCGGCCGTCGCTGTACGACCGGCTCGACTCGACGGTGTGCACCGCCTCGGGGAAGACGCCGAACACCAGCCTGCCGTCGTCCGTCAGGAACAACTGGCGGTCGTGAAAGAGCGAGGGCCCTCCGGGCGACGAGCTGAACCCGAGGAGGCGCCCACCTCCGACCGTGGTCGTGAACCAGATCTGGATACTGAAGACGTCGGTCGCCGGCCGGTAGGCGCTGTCGGTGAGCGACCAGCCGGCCTCACCCGGGGAGCCGTCGTACTGCGCGGTCCCGCCGTGGACGAGGTCGGTGGCGACCGTCGAGCCTTCCGGGTCGTCCAGCGCGTACGCCAGAAGGGTGTCCGAGGGGGGAACAGAGCGAAGAGCCGCCTCGCATCCGCGGGGTGCCACCTCGCGTCCGGGGTCGGCAGCTGTCCCGTCCTCGTTCTGCCCGGACCCGGGACCGGCGGATTCGTCGATGACCGGCTCGTCGACGGCCGGTTGGTCGACCGTCGGTTCGTCGACGGGCGGTTCGTCGACGGCGGGACCGCCGTCAGCGGGCGCGTCCGCCGTCGGTTCTCCGGAGGAGGACTCCGAAGCGCGGACGTTCGCCACGGGAGGCGCAACGGCGCTCCCGGCGCCCGTCGGCAACGGCACGGTCGGCAGCACGCCGATGGTAGGGGGAGGACTCGGTCGCGAGTGATGCTCCGCCTCATTCCGGGCGGCACCTGAGGCGTGCTCCGGCCCGGAGGATGCCGCAACGCCCGCGGAGGTGGAGGCGGCGACCGGTGACTCCGCTGGTGCCATCACGGCCCCTGTCGTCAGCGCAGCTGCCAGGACCATCGTGGTCGCCGCGGCGACCATCCCGATGTTGCCTCCGCCCGCGCCGGCGCTCAAGAAGTGCCGCAACCGCGTAGCGTGGCGAATGCCGGCCGCAGGGTCGGGCAGGGTCGCAGCGACCGCCGCGCCGCCGGAATCGCTCATCCATGCCGAGTAGGCGGCGGCGCCCGCGATGCCGAGGAAGAGCGGGAGGATGCCGAGCGCGAGCCGGTATCCCAGGTCGTCGGCCTCCGCGGCGGCGTCCGAACAGGCCGGGCAGGCGGCCAGATGCTGCTTCACCTTGCGGCGCTCCGCCGGCGAGAGCTTGTCCCGCACGAATGATCCGAGCTTGTTGAGGGTCCAGGCGTGAGCCGGATCTGTGCTCTTCGACTCGGCGAGGTGCGCGGTGATCCACGCCTGCCTGAGCCCCTCCCGAGCGCGGAAGGCCAGTGCCGACACGGCGTTCGGTGTCAGCCCGAGGAGGGGCGCGACATCCCGCGGCGCCATATCCTCCACCTCGGTGTACCAGAGCACCTCCTGCCAACTGTCGGGCAGTGCGTAGAACGCCTGCGTGATCGTCTGGCGGTCGATGCGGTTGAGCGCGGTGACCTCGCTGTACGTCCAGTCCTCGACGCTGTCCGGATCCTCGATGTTCGGTGTCGTCTTTCGGCGGGACCAGTCGATGGCGACGTTGCGGATGGTCGTGGCGAGGTACGAGCGGAAGCCGGACCTCGGCCCGCGCCCCTTCTCCACCGCCTTGAGGATGCGCGCGAACGCCTCGGAGGCCAGGTCGTCGGGTTCGAAGCGCCCGGTGATGGAGGCCGCCATGCCGCGCGCGGCGTGCCAATGGCGTTTCCAGAGCACCCCGTACGCGGGGGAATCGCCCTCGCGGGCGCGGACGATCAACTCGGTGTCGGATAGGGCGTCGAGCTCACGGGTCATAAGGGTCGGGTCCTTACGGGCAGTACGGGCGTTTGTCTAGAAAGACGCTCCGGATTGCCGTTCGTGACGCGTTCGCAAAAAGAAACTTCCGCCGGCGGATGCACCGCCGACGGAAGAGGCCACACAGATTCTCAGCCCCGGCGCCCCGGGGAGGCGTTCAGGGGACTGGCCGGGTGAAGGGACGGGGCTCAGCGCGCCCGTGCGCGCGAGCGGCCGCGAGTGGCGAGGTTCCACAGGCCGCCGATCAGGAGCGCCCCGGCGATGCCGTTGAGCACCCCGCCGACGAGGTCGGTTCCGTAGTGCACGCCGACGTAGAGCCGCGACCAGGCCACAGCGAGCACGAAGACGGCACCGAGGATGAGCACGATCGCGCGCGAGAGACGCGTCCGGCAGACGAACAGGATCCCCGTCACCAGGGCGGCGGCGAACACGACGTGACCGCTCGGGTAGCTGAGCGTCGCGGGCGAGATGTGGAGCAGGTGCGTCAGCCCCGCCGTCGTCGGGCGCGGCTGCGCGACCACTGCCTTCACGATGAGGGTCGTCAGCCAGCCGGCGCCTACGGCGATGCAGGCGCCCAGCGCCCGCCGCCACCCGACGATCAGCAGCAGAACGACGAAGACGATCACGAGGATGACCCCGACGACCACGGGACTGTCGAGCCGGTCCAGCAGGAGGGCGGCGTTATCGAGGAGCGGCGAGTTGACGCCGTTGACGGCCGCATCCAGCCCGTTGAAGCGCAGAGCGGGCACGGCTTTCGCTGCGAGTCCGAGTCCGATCGTCAGGACGAAGAGCACGACTGTCCACACGATCCAGTGGGTGGGCAGGCGTAGCGACCAGGAGGACTCTCGTCGGGAGTGCATGCCCCGAGCGTAGCGAACCCGGCGCGATCGTCCCTGAAGGTGCGCCGTCCGGCCGTATGACAATGCTCAGCCTCCACCAAATAGTTGACGCAGGTCACCTAATCAGGATATGGTTGATTGCAGTCAACCAATCGCTCGAAGGATCCCATGTCAGAAACCATCACGGAGGCCGGGGCAGGAGCGACGGCCATGTCGCACCGCCACGTGCTCGAATCCCTCTCCGGGCTGTTGCTCGGAATGTTCGTCTCGATCCTCGCGGGCACGGTCGTCTCGACCTCGATGCCGCGGATCATCTCCGAACTGCACGGCGACCAGACCGCCTACACGTGGGTCGTCACCAGCACCCTCCTCGCGACGACGGTCTCGACGCCGATCTGGGGCAAGCTCGCCGACCTGCTCAACCGCAAGCTGCTCATCCAGATCGCCCTCGTGATCTTCGTGCTGGGCTCGGCGCTCGCCGGCTTCTCGACCGACACCGACATGCTGATCGGCTTCCGGGTGCTGCAAGGCCTCGGCGCCGGCGGACTGACCGCGCTGAGCCAGATCATCATGGCCGACATCATCAGCCCGCGGGAGCGCGGGCGGTACATGGGTCTCTTCGGCGGGATCATGGCCGTCGGCACGATCGGCGGCCCGCTGATCGGCGGGGTTCTCACCGACTCCGTGGGATGGCGCTGGAACTTCTTCGTCGGCGTCCCGGTCGCGGCGGTCGCGATCATCCTGCTGCAGCTCACGCTGCGCCTGCCCAAGCGGTCGGCCCGCACGGTGCGCATCGACTACCTCGGCGCAGTCCTCCTCGCCGCAACCGTCTCGCTGCTGCTCATCTGGGTCTCGCTCGCGGGCAAGAACTTCGACTGGTGGAGTGCTCCCACGTTCTGGATGCTCGGGGGCGCGGTCGCGCTCCTGATCGCCACGATCGTCACGGAACTGGTCGTCGCGGAGCCGATCATCCCGCTCGCCATGTTCAAGAACCGGACGTTCACGCTCGCCGTCATCGCATCCATCTCGGTCGGCGTTGCGATGTTCGGCACGTCGGTCTTCCTCGGCCAGTACATGCAGCTGGCCCGGGGCGCCACGCCCACCGAGTCGGGTCTGCTCACGCTGCCGATGATCCTCGGCCTCCTGCTGTCCTCCATGATCGTCGGCAACCTGATCAGCCGGTTCGGGAAGTGGAAGGGCTTCATGGTCGCGGGCTCCGTGCTCCTCACGGCCGGCCTCTACCTCATGAGCACCATCGAGTACGACACCGCGTACTGGCTGGTGTCCGTCTACATGCTGGTGCTCGGCGCCGGCGTCGGCATGGTCATGCAGAACCTCGTGCTCATCGTCCAGAACACCGTCCGTCCGGAGCAGCTCGGTGCGGCCAGCTCGAACGTGGCGTTCTTCCGCAGCCTCGGCGGGACCATCGGTGTCTCGGTGATGGGCTCCATCCTCGGCTCGGCCGTCACCGGCATGATGGCCGACCGCAAGGACGACCTGATCGCCGCGGTCGCGTCGCTCGGAGCGAAGGGCGCCCAGGCGGCCGCCTCGCTGCGGAGCGGGACGTTGCCGCAGGTGAACTCGCTTCCGCTGCCGGTCCGCACGATCGTGGAGTCCGTCTACGGGCAAGCGGTCGCGGACATCTTCCTCGTCGCCGTCCCGCTCGCGCTCATCAGCGTCATCGCCATCCTGTTCCTGCCGAACGTCACCCTCGGAACGAAGACGGCAATCCAGCGGATGGAGGAGGAGAACCGCGGGGTGTCGCTCGAGGCCGCGGAGGAAACGGCCGTGGAGGTCGCGGAGGCGCTCATCGGCGCACCGGCGACCGGCTCGCTGACGGCGGCAGGAGGGCTTGCCGCCGCCGGAGGGACGGCCCGGGGCGGCAGCACGGCGGGGGGCGGCCGCTAGCCGGTCAGGTTATGATCGCGGCCATGGACACAACGGATCGGGTGGCGGCGGACTCCGCCGCCACCCCTCCGGCTGCCGGGAACCCGGCGACCGATGCGGCCATCTCCGAGGTGGAGGAGCAGTTCACGCGGCTGTTCAACCAGGTGGGGACGGCCATGCGGGACCGTGCGGAGCGTGTCCATCCCGAACTGCAGCCGGGCGGCTACAAACTGCTGACGATGATCGTGCGCAGCGGCCCCATCCACGCGGGCGCGCTCGCCTCCCGGCTGTACACGGACAAGAGTGTGATCAGCCGCCAGGTCAAGCTCCTGGAGGACATGGGCTTCGTGGAGCGGCGGACCGATCCGGACGACCGGCGCGCCAGCTTCATAGCGGCTACCCCGGAGGCGATCCGGAAGGTGGACGAGGTGCGGGCGGCCGACCAGGCGACGCTGTACCGCGGGCTGCGTCGGTGGGATGAGGACGACGTCCGCCGGCTGGCCGAGCTTCTGGCGCGGCTGAACGAGGTCGCGCGCTGACGCGGGTCGGGCGTTGACGCTGTACGGCGTTGACGCTGTCCGGCGCAGACGCGATCGGGATGCCGTTCCGTGGCCCTTCGGATGACGATTCCGGCGGGCGCTGGTAATCTTCCTCGGGTATGCCTTCCGCATCCGTCCCCTCCGCTCCCCGCGGCCGCCGCTCGGCGGGCCGTCGTGCAGCTGTGCCGTCGCGACGCGTGCGCATCCGGTTTCCGAAGCCGGCGAAGCGCGTCCTCATTCCGCTTCATCATCGGTTCGGCGTCACCCTGACGGTGATCGGCCTGGTCTTCGCGTTCTCCATCGTCCCCACGGATGCCGCGCTCGCCTCCACTCTGCTGGTGGCACCGGCGACCGCGCTCGCGGACGGCGGCGCAGCGGCTCCTCAGCAGCAGCTGCTCGTGGATGCGACGATCGCGGCGCCCGTCGTCGACCGCGAGAGCATCGGTGCGACGGACGGGATCGACACCCTCGCGCACATCGGCACCAATGAGTCGTGGGCGAAGCTGGTCCTGATGTTCGGCGGATGGCCGCAGACCGACGCGAACGTGACCCTCATGCTCCGCTGGATGCGACAGGAGAACGGACCGCCCGACTGGTGGAACCGCAACAACCCGCTCAACAACGGGTACGGCTCCGGCGGAGGCGCGGGCCTCGGCAGCTACCCCGACCTCGTCACGGCTGCGCAGTACTGCGCGAAGAACCTGCAGCGCGGATACCCGGGCATCGTCGCCGGGCTCCAGGCGGGGACGTCGGCCGACACCACCGCAGCGGCCATCTGGGCATCGCCATGGGCAACCAGCCACTACGGCAACGGAACCCATTGGAGCACGCGTCCCGTCGAGATCGTGCAGGCACCCGCCTCCGCCTGGGGCTTCTGACCCGTCGCTCGCTCGCGTCGCCTGCGCCGCATGCGCACGTTCCCTCTGCCGAGGTGCTCGTAGTTGCAGCCTCGCACGGCGTGTCGGGTGCACCTACGAGCACCTCGCGCAGGGGATGGTGTCAGGAGCGGGTCAGGACTTGGCCAGGAAGGTGCGGAGGCGCGGCAAGGGCCAGGTGGTGATGATGCGGTCGGCGGGGACGCCGTTGGCGGCGGCGCGCGCGGCGCCGTAGGCGAGGAAGTCGAGCTGGCCGGGCGCGTGCGCATCCGTGTCGATGGAGAAGAAGCAGCCGGCGTCGAGGGCGAGCCGGATGAGGTCGTCCGGCGGGTCCTGCCGTTCGGGCCGTGAGTTGATCTCGACCGCGACCTGGTTCTCGGCGCAGGCGGCGAAGACGGCCTCGGCGTCGAACTCCGACGGCGGGCGCGTGCCCCGGGAGCCCTGGACGAGCCGCCCGGTGCAGTGCCCGAGGATGTTCGTCTGCGGGCAGCGGATGCCGCCGAGCATCCGCTTCGTCATCGTCCGGCTGTCCGCCCGCAGCTTCGAATGCACGCTGCCGACCACCACATCCAGACGTCCCAGCAGTCCGGGCGTCTGGTCGAGCGTGCCGTCCTCGAGGATGTCGACCTCGATCCCCGTGAGGAGGGTGAGCGATCCGGTGTCGAGCGCTGCGATGGTCTCGAGCTGCTCCTCCAGCCGCTCTGCGCTCAGGCCGCTCGCCACCGTGAGCGTGGGGGAGTGGTCGGTGACGGCCTGATACTCCCGGCCGAGGGTCGCGGCGGCGGCGGCCATCACCTCGATCGGCGTCGTCCCGTCGGACCACTCGGTGTGGCTGTGGAGGTCGCCCTTCAGCTGCGCGAGCAGCTCGGCGCCGCCCGTGTCGAGCGGGGCCGCGTTGCGTTCGCGGAGATCGGCGAGGTAGCTCGGCACCTCGCCGTCGACAGCCTGCGCGATCACCTGGAAGGTGCGGTCGCCGATCCCCTTCGTGCGCTTCAGGCGCCCGTCGGCGACGCGCGTCGCCAGCTCCGCGGCGTCCAGCGGGGCGATGGTGGCCGCCGCACGGCGGAAGGCCTGGACCTTGAAGCTCGGGGCGAGCTCGCGCTCCAGCCAGAAGGCGATCTCGTTCAGGGCGTCGACGGCATCCATGCGCCCCATGCTCCCACTCTGTCGGTGGTCGCCGGTACTTTCGCCGGCATGGGGAGAATCGTCTTCGACACCGCCGCGACACTCAACGGGTGGATCGCCGATGAGCACGACTCGCTGGCGTGGTTGTTCGCGGTGCCGGGTGGGGAGGTCCCCGACCCGGAGCTGCTCCCCGCGGAGGCGACCGTCATGGTGGAGGGGCGCACGACCTACGAGTGGGTGCTGCGCGAGACCGACATCCTGGCGCATCCGGAGCGCTGGCAGGAGTTCCACGGAACGCGCCCGGCGTTCGTGTTCACCCACCGCGAGCTGCCGGTTCCCGAGGGGGCGGACATCCGCTTCGTCTCCGGGCCGGTGTCCGATGCGCTGCCGGCCATCCGCGAGGCGGCGGGCGACGGGGACATCTGGGTGGTCGGAGGCGGAGACCTGGCGGGGCAGTTCTTCGACGCGGATGCGCTGGACGAGCTGGCCGTCTCGATCGCTCCGGTCGCGCTGGCCGGTGGCGCGCCGCTGTTCCCGCGCCGGGTGGAGTCGGACCGGCTCCGCCTGGAGTCGGCGACCGCTATAGGCCAGTTCGCGCGGCTCCGCTACCGGGTGCTCCACCCGGGCGACGCCTCCTGATCTATCGTGGTTCGGACGCGATGGAGGGAATCGACGATGACTGCAGCGGCTGACAGCCACGACCTCATCCGTGTCCAGGGGGCACGGGAGAACAACCTCAAGGATGTGAGCGTCGAACTGCCCAAGCGGCGGCTGACGGTGTTCACCGGCGTCTCCGGTTCGGGCAAGAGCTCGCTGGTGTTCGCCACGATCGCGGCCGAGTCGCAGCGGATGATCAACGAGACCTACAGCGCGTTCGTGCAGGGGTTCATGCCGTCCCTGTCGCGGCCCGACGTCGACGTCCTCGAGGGACTGACCACCGCGATCATCGTCGACCAGGAACGCATGGGCGCGAATGTGCGCTCGACCGTGGGCACGGTGACCGACGCGAATGCCATGCTCCGCATCCTGTTCAGCAGGCTCGGGCAGCCGCACATCGGCTCCCCGCAGGCGTTCTCGTTCAACATCCCGTCGCTCACCGGCAGCGGCGCCATCACGGTCGGCGGCAAGACCGAGCAGCGGGAGTTCACCCAGACGGGAGGGATGTGCCCGCGCTGCGAAGGGATGGGGACGGTCACGGACCTCGACCTCGCCCAGCTGTACGACGAGAGCAAGTCGCTCGTGGAGGGCGCGATCACCGTCCCCGGCTACACGGCCGACGGCTGGTCGGTGCGGATCTTCAGCGAGTCGGGCTTCTTCGATCCGGGCAAGCCCCTCCGCGACTACAGCGCGACCGAGCTGAACGACTTCCTGTACCGCGAGCCCACGAAGGTGAGGATCAACGGCATCAACCTGACCTTCGAGGGGCTCATCCCGAAGGTGCAGAAGTCGATGCTGTCGAAGGATGTGGAGGCGATGCAGCCGCACATCCGGGCGTTCGTCGAGCGCGCGGTCACCTTCGCGACCTGTCCGGAATGCGGCGGGACGCGGTTGAGCGAGGGTGCACGGTCGTCGAAGATCGCGGGCGTCAGCATCGCCGACGCCTGCGCCATGCAGATCACGGACCTCTCGGATTGGGTGCGCGGGCTGAACGAGCCGTCCGCGGCGCCGCTGCTCACCAACCTGCAGCACCTGCTCGACTCGTTCGTCGACATCGGACTCGGCTACCTCTCGCTCGACCGCGCCTCCGGAACGCTTTCCGGCGGCGAGGCGCAGCGGACGAAGATGATCCGCCACCTCGGGTCGTCGCTCACCGACATCACGTACGTCTTCGACGAGCCGACGGTCGGCCTCCATCCGCACGACATCCAGCGGATGAACGAGCTGCTGCTGCAGCTGCGCGACAAGGGCAACACGGTGCTGGTGGTCGAGCACAAGCCGGAGGCGATCGCCATCGCCGACCATGTGGTCGACCTGGGGCCGCACGCCGGCTCGGCGGGCGGCGAGGTCGTCTTCGAGGGGACGATCGAGGGCCTGCGCGCGAGCGGGACGCTCACCGGGCGGCATCTGGACGACCGTGCGCGGCTGAAGGAGACCGTGCGGACCGCGAGCGGTGCGCTGGAGGTGCGGGGCGCGTCCGAGCACAACCTGCAGGACGTGGATGTCGACATCCCACTCGGGGTCCTGGTCGTGGTGACGGGGGTCGCCGGGTCGGGCAAGAGCTCGCTGATCCACGGGTCGGTCGCGCCCCGCGAGGGGGTCGTCGCGGTGGACCAGGGCGCGATCCGGGGCTCGCGACGCAGCAATCCGGCCACGTACACCGGGATGCTGGAGCCGATCCGGAAGGCCTTCGCCAAGGCGAACGGGGTGAAGCCGGCCCTGTTCAGCGCCAACTCCGCGGGCGCCTGCCCGAACTGCAACGGGGCCGGCGTGATCTACACCGACCTCGGCGTGATGGCGGGCGTCTCCACCGTGTGCGAGGTCTGCGAGGGGCGGCGCTTCGACCACTCCGTGCTCGAATACACCCTCGGCGGGCGCGACATCAGCGAGGTGCTGGCCATGCCGGTGTCCGAGGCGGAGGAGTTCTTCGGCAGCGGGGAGGCGCGCCTCCCGGCGGCCCACGCCATCCTCGATCGCCTGGTGGATGTGGGGCTCGGGTACCTCACCATCGGCCAGCCGCTCACGACGCTCTCGGGCGGGGAGCGCCAGCGACTGAAGCTCGCGACCCACATGGCGGAGAAGGGCGGGGTGTACGTGCTGGACGAGCCGACCACCGGCCTGCACCTCGCCGATGTCGAGCAGCTCCTCGGGTTGCTCGACCGGTTGGTGGACTCCGGCAAGTCGGTGATCGTCATCGAGCACCACCAGGCCGTGATGGCCCACGCCGACTGGATCGTCGACCTCGGTCCCGGCGCCGGCCACGACGGCGGCCGCGTCGTCTTCGAGGGCACGCCGGCCGACCTGGTCTCCGCGCGCTCCACCCTCACCGGCGAGCACCTCGCCCGCTACGTCGGCGCCTGACGCCTCACCTCCCACCATCGAGTACACGAGGATTGCACGGTGGGAGCGCTCTCTATGTGCAGTCTTCGTGTACTCGACGGTGGGGCGGCCCGGCTCAGTCGGCGGGGCGCTTCTGGAGGCCGGCCGCGGCGATGACCGCATCGCGGAGCATCGGCGTCAGCTGCGCGGCCGTCGGGCGGGCAGCAGGGTCGGAGACCGTCATGCTGTGGAGGATGCGCCCCCAGTCGTCCGGCAGGTCGTCGGGGATGGGCGGCTCGTGCTCGAGCCTGGCGAGGGCCGACTCCACCGCAGTGCCGGGATACGTCACGGAGCGGGTGAAGCACTCCAGCAGCACGAGCCCGAGCGAGTAGATGTCGCTCGCCGGGGTGGCCGGCTGGCGCATCGCCTGCTCCGGGCTGAGGTAGGCGGCCGTGCCGGTGGTCTTGCCCTCCTCCTGCTGCGGCGGGGCACCGGCGATCCCGCTCGCGATGCCGAAGTCGGTCAGGCGGGCCCGTGCGCGGAAGGTCGTGGTGCCGTACGAGACGAGCAGGATGTTCGACGGCTTGATGTCGCGATGCACCACCCCGTTGGCGTGGACGTACTCCAGCGCCTCCGAGACGTCGTAGGCGATCTCGGCGATCTCCTCGAGTGTCAGCTCCCGCTTCGCCAGCATCGCCGCCAGGTCGGTGCCCGACACGAGCTCCATGATCAGGAAGGGGCGCGGGTCCTTGGGCGAGGAGTAGTCGATCCCGGCGTCGATCAGCGACACGATGCCGTGGTGACTGAGCCGGGCGAGCGCCGCCTGCTCGGTGCGGTACTGCGCCATCTCCTCCTCACCCGCGGAGCGGTACAGCTTGATGGCGACCTCGCGGCCGAGGAGCTCGTCGGTGGCGCGGAAGATGCTGGCCTCTCCGCCGCGGCCGATGACGTGCTGCGGCCGGTAGCGGCCGAGCAGCGCCGGGATGGTGGACTCGGGCATCAGGTGCTCCTCGATCTCAGGAGTGCGAAGGCCGACTCGCCGAGGATGACGCTGGTGCTGTCATTGAGGGCGAGCTCCGGGTCGCTGCTGAGCTCCAGCTCCCAGGCGGATCCCAGCGGGTCGGGCAGGACGAACTCGACGCCGTTACCGGCGGCGTTGAGCATGAGCAGGAAGGAGTCGGAGCGCTCGTGCCGGAGCTCGAAGGCGATCGAGCGCCCCTCCGGGTCGGACCAGTCCTCGCCGGTGAACGGCTGTCCGTCGGCGCGGACGATGCACACCACGTCCGAGCCGCCGACCTCGGGCGCCTGCCGGTACCACTCCGGGCGCAGGGCGGGTTCGGCGCGCCGCAGGTGGATGAGCTTCGAGGTGAACTCGTGCAGCTCCCAGTCCGCGTGCTCCCAGTCGAACCAGGAGATCTCGTTGTCCTGGCAGTACGCGTTGTTGTTGCCGTGCTGGGTGCGGCCGATCTCGTCGCCGCCGAGGATCATCGGCACGCCGGCCGAGAGCAGCACCGTGGCGAGGAAGTTCTTGCGCTGCCGCGTACGGAAGGCGTTGATCCCCTCGTCGTCGGTCGGGCCTTCGGCGCCGTAGTTGCTCGAACGGTTGTCGGATTCGCCGTCGCGGTTGTCCTCGCCGTTCGCCTCGTTGTGCTTCTCGTTGTAGCTGGTGAGGTCGGCGAGGGTGAAGCCGTCGTGGGCGGTGACGAAGTTGACGCTGGAGAGCGGGGCGCGTCGCGAGTCCTCGTAGATGTCCGGACTGCCGAGGACCCGCTGCGAGAGGGTCGGCAGCACGCCGGGCGTACCCCTCCAGTAGTCGCGCACGTCGTCGCGGAACTTGCCGTTCCACTCCGACCAGTCGGCCGGGAACCCGCCCAGCTGATAGCCGGCCACATCCCACGGCTCGGCGATCAGCTTCACCTCGGCGAGCGTCGGGTCCTGCTGGATGAGGGTCAGGAAGGCGCTGTGCAGGCTCATGTCGCCGCCCTGCCGGGTCAGGGTGGTCGCGAGGTCGAAGCGGAAGCCGTCGATGTGCATGTCCTCGACCCAGTAGCGCAGCGAGTCCATGATCACCTGGAGGGCGGCCGGGTTGCTGACGTTGAAGCTGTTCCCCGTCCCGGTGGTGTCGAAGTAGTGGGCGCCGTCCCCTGGGACGAGCCGGTAGTACGAGGGGTTGTCGATGCCCTTGAAACTGTAGGTGGGACCGAGGTCGTTGCCCTCGGCGGTGTGGTTGTAGACGACGTCGAGGATCACCTCGATGCCCGCAGCGTGCAGCGCCTTCACCATGCCCTTGAACTCGTCGACCTGGTGGCCGGTGTCGCCAGTCGCGGCGTACTCGTTGTGCGGAGCGAAGAAGCCGATGGAGTTGTAGCCCCAGTAGTTGCGCAGCCCCTTCTCGAGGAGGTGCGCATCCTGGACGAACTGGTGGATGGG
This sequence comes from Leifsonia sp., assembly GCA_051962155.1. Classification (GTDB taxonomy): domain Bacteria; phylum Actinomycetota; class Actinomycetes; order Actinomycetales; family Microbacteriaceae; genus Leifsonia. The sequence continues at coordinate 24,005 of JBQCCO010000019.1, forward strand.
GAGCAGCTCGACCGTCGTGACCCCGAGGTTCTTGAGGTACTCGACGGCGGCGGGATGCGCGAGGCCCGCGTAGGTGCCGCGGAACTCCTCGGGCACCCACTCCATCAGTTTCGTGAACCCCTTCACGTGCAGCTCGTAGATGATCGTCTCGCTGAGGGGGATGCGCGGCCGCTGATGGTCTCCCCAGTCGAACTCCTTGCGGTCGATGGCGACGCCGAGCGCGACATGCCTCGCCCCGTTGGTGTCGCTGCGGCGCCTCGGCCGCCCGAGCTGGTGGCCGAAGACGGCCTGGGAGTTGTCCCACGAGCCGGTGACGGCACGCGCCTGAGGCGGAAGGAGGACCTTCGCCGGGGAGAAGCGGAGTCCGTTCGCGGGATCCCACGGTCCGTTGACGCGCAGCCCGTACCGCGTGCCCGGCACGAGTCCCGGGACGAATCCGTGGAAGACGTGGCCGGTGCGCTCGGGGAGGACGGTCTGGGTCTCCCGGCCGCGGGCGTCGAAGAGCGAGACGATCACCCGGTCGGCGTTCTCGCTGTACACGGCCACGTTCGAGCCCCCGTCCTGCAGGGTGATCCCGAGCGGGTAGGGCGAGGATGCGGTCACCGCGACGTCTTCTGCCAGGCGGGGGCGCTGGGGATGGTCCGGCGATGGGGCCGGGGGCAGGGCTGCGGCACGGTGCCTCCGATCGGGTAGAGGGCCACGATACCGGGGAAGGACCTCATCCCTAAAGGCATTGACAGCGGAGAGGCGGGACGTTAGGCGCGCGTCACGCGTCGGCGACGCGGGTGACGCGGACGGCCTCGCCGAAGGCGGCGACCGCGTCCCGGGGCGGAGCGCCGAGGCCGGTTCCGGAGAGGCTCGTCTCGAGGAGGAGGCCCCCGCGCGCGAAACGGAAGACCCCGGCCTCGTACGCCACCTCCGTCGCGCGGGCGTCGCGCGGGACGGTGCGCCGGAGAGCGGCGAGGGCGCGGTACCACTCCAGCATCCGCACGTTCTCACGTCCGGACAGTTCCGACCAGTCGAGCTTCGAGCGCAGGTAGGTCTGCGGATCCTGCGGATCGGGGACGACGGCGGGGTCCCATCCCATCCGGGCGAACTCCGCGATGCGCCCTTCCGCCGTCGCCTTCCCGAGCTCCGGCTCTGGGTGCGAGGTGAAGAACTGCCACGGGGTCGTCGCCGCCCACTCCTCGCCCATGAACAGCATCGGCGTGTACGGGCCGAGCAGCGTCAGGGCCGCGGCGACGGCGAGGCGTCCGGGGTCGAGTGTCGCCGTGAGGCGGTCGCCCGCCGCGCGGTTGCCGATCTGGTCGTGGTCCTGGCTGAACGCGACGAGCCGGGTGAACGGGATGTCCGGGTCGAGGGGGCGGCCGTGGCGGCGCGCGCGGAAGCTCGACCAGGTGCCGTCGTGGAAGAACCCGCGCTGGAACACCTTCACGAGCGCCGCCGGATCGGCGAAGTCGGCGTAGTAGCCGGCGTCCTCTCGGGTGAGTGCCGAGTGGATGCTGTGGTGCACATCGTCGTCCCACTGCGCATGCAGCCCGAAGCCGTGGTGGGAGCGGGGGCGGACCAGTTTCGGGTCGTTGAGGTCGCTCTCGGCGATGAGCGTGCGCGGGCGCCCGGTCTCCCCGGCGAGCTCGTCGGCGAGGACGGCGAGCTCCTCCAGCAGGGTGGTCGCGCGGGTGTCCCGCAGGGCGTGCACCGCATCCAGCCGCAGGCCGTCGACGTGGAGCTCACGCAGCCAGTACTCGGCGTTGTCGAGGATGTAGCGGCGGACCTCGTCCGACAAGGGTCCGTCCAGATTGACGGAGGCGCCCCAGGTGTTCGCGCCCTGACCGAGGTAGGGCCCGAACTTCGGCAGGTAGTTGCCGCTCGGGCCGAGATGGTTGTACACGACGTCCTGGATGACCGCCAGTCCGCGCCGGTGGCACGCGTCGACGAACCGCTGATACGCCTCCGGGCCGCCGTACGGTTCGTGGACGGCGTACCAGAGCACGCCGTCGTAGCCCCAGTTGTGCGTGCCGTTGAAGGCGTTGACGGGCAGGAGCTCGACCGCCTCGACTCCCAGCCGCACCAGGTGGTCGAGTCGCGCCGCAGCAGCGTCCAGGGTGCCCTCCGGCGTGAAGGTCCCGATGTGGAGCTCGTAGAGGAGCGCGCCGGTGAGGTCGCGGCCCTCCCAGGCGCCGTCCGTCCACTCGTGACCCCGCGGATCGAACTCGCGACTTAGCCGGTGCACGCCGTCCGGCTGCCGGAGCGACCTCGGGTCGGGATACGGACCCTCGCCGTCGACGAGGAAGCCGTAATCCAGGGGAGTGCCGGGGAGGGCAGGCGCCTCGGCGAGCTCCCACCAGCCGCCGGCCGGCGCGTCGGTGGAGGCCGGGACGGGCGTGAGCGGGAAGGTCCCCAAGCCGCCGAGCACGACATCCACCGTCCGGGCCTCCGGCGCCCACACCGGTAACCGGCGCTTGCCGCCGGGCCCGCTCATCGGGCCACCGCCAGGAGAGCGACCGGGTAGCGGTCGAAGAGGGAGGCGAGGGGCACGCGTCCGCGATGCTCGCGTCCCGTCAGCTCATCGCGCAGCAGGTCCTCTCCGAGGTCGACGCTGGTGTCGGCCCACCCACCGTCGGCGGACAACCCGACGGGCAGCCGCGTGGCGAGCGCGATGGCGCCGCCCCGGTCGAAGCCGACCAGGTGCCCGGCGCGCGAGCCCTCCGCGTAGACCGGACGGTAGGTCGTGAAGAGCTCCGGCCGGTCGCGGCGCAGACGGAGTGCGCGGGCGGTGACCAGCACCTTGGCCGCGCCCGACGAGTCCACGTCGGGGAGCCATCCCTCGTCGATGTGCGCCAGCAGGCCGGCGGCGGCGTCGAACTCGACAGGACGGCGATTGTCGGGATCCACCAGCGACCGCTCCCAGCGCTCGGAGCCCTGGTAGACGTCCGGGATGCCGGGGGCCATGAGCTGCAGCAGCTTGGCGCCGAGGCCGTTGCTCGCGCCCGGCGCCTCGATCACGGCCGCCAGCGCCTCCACCTCCGCGCGCACGCGCACATCGTCGAAAGCCGTATCGATCGCCGCGGCCATGGCCGCCTCGAACCCTTGGTCGGGGTCGGTCCAGCTCGTCGTGGCGCCGGCCTCCCGCGCGGCCTTCAACGCGTAGGCCTGGAGGCGCTCCCGAGACGCCGGCCAGGCGCCGAGGACCGACTGCCACAGCAGGCTCTCGAGCGACCCGTCGCCGAAGCCGACACGGTCGCGCACGATCCGCAGGAACCGCTCCCAGCGTCCCGGCAGCTCCGCGAGCACGTGGATGCGCGCTCGCGTGTCCTCGCCGCGCTTGGTGTCGTGGGTGGAGAGGACGGTCATCGACTCGGGGAGACGTCGCTGGCGGTCCGCCTGCCGGCGGTGGAACTCCTCCGGAGAGACGGCGAACTCGGAGGGATCGCCGCCCACCTCGGTCAGCGAGACAAGGCGGGTGAAGCGGTAGAAGGCATTGTCCTCGACGCCCTTCGCCATGATCGCGCCGGTGGTCTGCTCGAACCGGGGGCCCAGGCGGCCGGCGATGTCGTCGAATTCTGCGGCGAGGTCCGGACGGGAGTCGCGAGCGGCCTCCAGTGCCCCGTCCAGGTGATCGGCGCCGAAGGGGAGGTAGCTGCGGTAGACGGGGAACCAGGCGGCCAGCTCGGCGACCGCGTCGGCCGTGCGCCCGGGGTCGCTGCCGCCGGGGTCGCTGCCGTCCGCGTCGTCATCGGTGTCCGCGTCGCCCAGCTCGCGCACCACGCGGAGCACCTCCGAGCGCAGGATGCCGTCGGCCACGGCGCGCTTGCGGTGGTGCACCAGCTCCGCCCAGTCCTGGTTCTCGCCGCGCGCATCCACCTCGGCGGCCAGCTCCGTCAGCGGTCCCTCGCCGGACGGGTCGACGAAGACGCGGTCGACGATGCCCAAGGCGTCGTACCCGGTCGTGCCCTGCACCGGCCAGGCCGGCATCCGCTCGTCGCCCTCGAGGATCTTCTCCACCCAGATCGGGGCGCGCCCGGCGAGAGTGCGGAGGCGGGCGAGGTAGCCGCCGGGATCCCGCAGGCCGTCGGGATGGTCGACGCGGAGCCCATCCACCAGGCCTTCGCGCAGCCAGCGCCCGATCTCGCGGTGGGTGTCGTCGAAGACCTGCTGGTCCTCGACGCGGAGTCCGGCGAGGGTCGTGACGGCGAAGAAGCGGCGGTAGTTCAGCTCGGCGTCGGCGCGGCGCCACGACATGAGCTCGTAGTGCTGCCGGGCGTGCACCTCGCGCGGGGTGCCGCCCTCGGTGCCGGGGGCGACCGGGAAGCGGCGATCGTAGTAGCGGAGCTCGCCGTCCTCGATGCGGAGGGCGTCCTCCTCGTCCGGTCCGTCGCCGAGGACCGGCAGGCGCAGGCGGCCGCGCCCGAACTCCCAGTCGATGTCGAAGTAGGACGCGTAGCGGGAGTCCTTTCCGTACGTGAGCACATCCCACCACCACGCGTTCACGGCGGGGGTGGCGACGCCCATGTGGTTGGGGACGATGTCGACCAGGACCTTCAGTCCCCGGCGATGGGCCGCCTCGGAGAAGTCGTGCAGGGCTTCCGGCCCGCCCCGAGAGGCGTCGACGCGGCTGTGGTCGACCACGTCGTACCCGTGCATCGAACCGGGTTCGGCCTCGAGCAGCGGTGACAGATAGACCCAGTCCGCACCGAGTCGCTGAATGTGGTCGAGCACCTGCGTCGCGTCTCGCAGGGTGAAGGACGGGCTGATCTGCAGACGGTAGGTGCTCACCGGTTCATTCTGCGGGAGGAATGCAGTGCTCGTGTAGGGCTTGAAATTCGAATGCTCCAGGGCGCCGATTCGTGCCTCGATTCCGCGGATCCCGGCTTGATTTCTCAGGCGATCCGTCGGGGGTAGACGTTCGACCGGACGGGTGGGACCGTCGTTGTCGAACCGGAGCAAGGAAAGGGGACCTCAATGGGACTCGACGACAAGATCGAGAACGCGGGCGAGAAGCTCGGAGGCAACGCCAAGGAGGCTGCAGGGAAGGCCACCGGCGACGAGCGCCTCGAGGCCGAAGGCAAGGGCGACCAGACCAAGGCCGATGTGAAGCAGGCCGGCGAGAAGATCAAGGACGCCTTCAAGGAGTGATGCACCCGACCCGAGCCCCCGCCTCTGTGGCGGGGGCTTCGTCGCGTCCGGGGGCGTGCGCCATGCCGTCGCGGGAGTCCCGTCGCCGCGAGGGCGCGTAGCGGCGCGATCCCTTACGCCGAGCGGCCGCGCGGAGTACTTTCCGGTACATGGGAGACCGCGCGGATCGGGTGAGGGCCTGGCGAAGGGCGGGCATCGGCTTCGCACTGGCCGCCCTCGCGCTGGCGGCGACGATCGCGCTCGCCGTGGCCATCCCGACCCAGGGCGAGAATCCGCGGGCCTGGGGCGTCATCGTCTGCGGGGTCGTCACCGTCGGGCTGTGCGGACAGGTCGGGCTGCGCAACTGGCGGCTGCTCCGCCACTACCGGGGCGACGACCTCGCCCCGCGCGGTCACGCCCGCGCGAAGGCGGCGCGGTAGCGGGTCGGCGGCACGCCCACCTCGGAGTCGAAGTGGTGGCGCAGGAGGGTCGCGCTGCCGAAGCCGCACTGGCGCGCGACCTCGTCGATCGGGAGGTCCGTCGTCTCCAGCAGCAGCCGGGCGTGCAGGATGCGCTGGGTGGTCAGCCACTGCATCGGCGGCACACCGGTCTCCGCGACGAAGCGGCGCGAGAAGCTGCGGGTCGACATGTGGACGCGGCCGGCCATGCTGCTCACGCTGTGCGGCTCGTCGAGGCGGTCCGTGAGCTGGTCGAGGAGCTCGCTGAAGGTGTCGTCTTCGCAGTCGGAGACGGGCTTGTCGATGTACTGGCGCTGGCCCCCGTCGCGCTGCGGCGGGACGACCATGTTGCGTGCGATGGTGTTGGCGACCGCGCTGCCGAGTTCGCGGCGGACGAGGTGCAGGCTGGCGTCGATGCCCGCTGACGTCCCGGCGCTCGTGATGATGCGGCCGTCGTCGACGAACAGCACGTCGGGGTCGACCCGGGCCTTCGGGAAGCGCCTCTGGAGCGCGTCGGCGAAGCGCCAGTGCGTCGTGCAGTCGCGGCCGTCGAGCAGGCCCGCCTCGCCGAGGGCGAAGGCGCCGGAGCAGACGCTGAGCAGGATCGCGCCGCGATCGTACGCGCGGCGGAGAGCATCCAAGAGCTCCTGCGGGTACTCGTCGCGCACGGTGGCGGCCGGCACCGCGATCAGGTCGGCGTCGTCCATCGCCTCGAGGCCGTACTGCGCTGTGACCGTCACCCCGATCGGACTCGGAACGGGGTCCCCGGGGTGGAGGGAGCACACCCGGAAGTCGAACGGCTCCAGGCCTGCATAGCTGCGGTCGAGGCCGAAAACCTCGCAGACGACGCCGAATTCGAACATGGCGAAGTCGTCGATCAGGGGGACCGCGACGGATCGGATCATGGCCATCAGTGTACTGGCCGAATCTTTGCGAAGATAGACCTGATGCCATCTCGTGTCCGGATCTTTACGTCCGTAACGTGAGGGTCATGGCGAACATGACATGGACACAGGGAATGGAGCACGGCTGGGTGGCCCATCCGGCCGTCACGAACGGCGGGGAGCCGGTGCGCCGGCGCCGCTTCGTCCTGAGCGACTGGCTGCCGGCGGCGATCCTCGCCCGCGGCGGCCGGGTCGACCGCGAGACCGAGCGGGCGCTGAGCGACCTGCGCGCCGTGCAGTCGATGCGCGAGAGCTGACCGCATCCACGCGATCGACCACTCGATCGCTTTCGGGGGCGGTCAGCCCGTCCAGTCGCGCGCCAGTGCCTCGGCGCCGGCCTGCCACCACACGCCGGCCGCCGGTCCGCCGTTGCACGTGCCGTCGCTGACGCCGGGATGCTTCACCCAGAGCAGCGCGTCGAGCCGCCCATCCGTTCCCTCGGTCACCTGCGGCTGCTGGCCGAGCTCCGCACCGGGCGGGTTGCACCAGGTCCCGGTCCAGCCCTTCCCGTTGCGGGACACGTCGACCACATAGTGCTTCCAGCCGACGCGCGAGGAGACGCGGCCGGCGTAGTCCCGCTCGGCCTGGGTGGTGTCGAAGTTGGAGACGTTCGTGAAGAAGCCGTGCGCCTGCTGGACTCCCGCCTGCGTGAGCCAGGAGGCCTGCGCGGAGGGCGTGAGCCAGCGCGCGTTCCCGCCGTCGAGGTAGGTGGCCAGCCCGGCCGACTCGAGGATGGTCACCGACGACCGCAGCAGCGGCAGGCGCACCTCGGCGGAGCCGGCGCACTTCGGGTCGGCCAGCATGCCGAGCGAGTCCGGCTCCAGCAGCACCACCGCGTGGCTGCCCTGCAGAGTGGATGCGATGGTGCGCATCCACGGGAGGTACTGATCGGCGGTGAGTCCGCCCTTCGAGTAGCCGCCGCAGTCCCGGTTCGGGATGGCGTAGGCGACGAACACGGGCGTCGCGTTCTGCGACTGCGCATCCACGACAACGCTGTGCAACTCGGCCACCAGCCGGTCGCCCTGGAACCATTCGCCCAGCCAGACCGCGGTCGGTACGGCGGCGATCCGCCCGGCGAGGGAGGCGGAGGCGGTGTCGCCCAGCGCGAGGAAGCGCTTCTCGGCGGCCGCCGCCTCCGTATTCGGGTCGACGTACAGCCGCGTGAAGGGGAAGGCAGGAGAGGGGGCACTCGGGGAGGCGTCCGTCGCAGAGGGAGTGGCGGACGAGGTGGGAGCCGGAGAGGTGCTCGATGGCGTCGACGTGCCGGACGCAGCGACGACGGCCGGGGCCTGCGGCATCCCGCCGCTGCCCGCGAAGGCGAGTGCGACGACCGCCCCGATGACGACGACCGCTCCGGCGGCCACTGCGGCGACGATCGGCTTGCGCATCCGTCCTCCTCCCGACTGTCCTCGGAATGCCACACCCTAACAGGGTTGTGTTTCGACTATGAGGCGGGCGTCTGCGGCGACACGGTGTTCTGCCGGCTCCCGCCGTCGGCGAGCACGCGCGCGTGGATCTCCTGCGTCAGCGCGTGGATCGTCCGGGTGAGCTCGGTGTTCTCCTTCAGGAGCGCCTCCTGGTTCTGGTAGTCGCGGTCGGCTTTCGCCTGCTGGAACGCCGCCTGCCGGTTCTGGCCGATCATCACGAACGTGGAGAGGAAGATCGCCTCCAGCGAGACGATGAGGGTCAGCGTCGGCCACGGCGACGTCTCGAAGGTCAGCATCCACACGATGAACAGCAGGACGTGGAGGTAGACGAACCACATCGACCCCGCGAACGCCGTGATCGCGTCGGCGATGCGCAACTGGATGCTCCCGGCCCGGTGCTCCGCCTCGGCCAGCACTGTGGGATGCACGGCGTCGAGGTCGGCACGCTTCAGCAGCACGCGCGGGCGCAGGTGCGGGATGGGATGCTTCGCCGTGCGGGCGGGCGCGGGTGTCTTCGTCATCACTGTCTCCGAGCTAGGAGGCGGGCCAGTCCCACCGGTGTCTGACGAGAGTAGAGCCCACCGGTGTCCGCCGCGGACGGTCAGCCGCTCGCGTGCCCTGAGAAACCGTACACGGAGCCCCTCAGCGCGACAGCGCCGCGGTCGACCCGACCACCTGATCCACGAACCCGTAGACGCACGCTTCGTCCGCAGTGAACCAGCGGTCCCGGTCGCCGTCCTCGATGATCTGCTCCACCGGCTTGCCGGTCTGCGCGCTGGTCAGCTCCGCCATCCGGCGTTTGAAGTGCAGGATCTGCTTCGCCTGCGTCTGGATGTCCGCGGACGTTCCGCCGAAGCCGCCGTGCGGCTGGTGCATGACGATGGAGGCGTTCGGGAGGGCGTAGCGCTTGCCCGGCTTGCCGGACGAGAGGAGGAACTGCCCCATGGAGGCGGCGAAGCCGAGCGCGAGGGTGGCCACGTCGGCCTTGACGAAGTTCATCGTGTCGAAGATGGCGAACCCGGCCGTGACCGATCCGCCGGGGGAGTTGATGTAGAGGAAGATGTCGCGATCCGGAGCAATCGAATCCAGCAGGAGCAGCTGGGCGCAGATGTCGTTGGCGACCTCGTCGGTCACTTCGCTGCCGAGGAACACGATGCGCTCGTCGAGCAGCCGTTGCACGGGGGAGGTCTTGTCGGTGTCCATGCGGCCAGTGTGCGATCTGGGGGCCGGTGTTGTCTGCGTCTTCTGCCCCTCGCGAATCTGCGCAGGGCAGACCGCCGGCCCGAGTGTGCGGGCGTTCTATAATCGAACGCGTGACCCCGACCGATGACGGCTCCGCGCCCGCGGCCGCGCCCGCGACGGCGCCCGCGGCGACACTCCAGACGCTGTCCCGCGGGATCCGGATGCTGGAGCTGCTCGCCGACGCCGGCGAACCGCTCAGCATCCCCGTCATCGCGGCGCGGCTGGGCCTGCACCGGTCGATCGCGTACCGCATCCTGCGCACCCTCGAAGACCATGGGCTGGTCGTGCGCGACGCTGCCGGTGCGGCCGAGCTCGGACCCAGGATGGCCACCCTCGCGCGCTCGGTGTCGCGCGACCTGCAGTCGGCGGCCCTCCCTCAGCTCACGGCGATCGCGAACGAGCTGTCGATGACGGCGTTCCTCGCGGTCCTCGACCGGCACGATGTCGTCACGCTGGTGGCCGTGGAGCCGTCGCACGCGCACGCGACGGTGGCGCAGCGTCCCGGCACGCGCCATCCACTGGCCTCGGGAGCTCCCGGCATCGCCATCCAATCGGTGCTCACCGAGGCGCAGTGGCGTGCGCTGCCGGGCGAGCATCCACGGGATGACGCGGCCCGCGCCCGCGAACGCGGCTACGCCACCAGCCACGACGAGGTGATCGTCGGCCTCGCCTCCGTCGCCGTGCCCGTCCAGGCGCCCGGGCAGCCGGTGGCCTCCGTCGCGGTCGTCTACGTGGCGAACGACGTCGACACCGCCGCGATCGGAGCGCGCCTCCGCGATGCCGCCGCCGCGATCGAGTCCGACCTGCGCTGACCCCGGGCCCCGTACGCCCCACCATCGAGTCCGCAGAGATTGCACGCTTCGGTGGCGTGTCGCGTGCAATCTGTGCGGACTCGACGGTGGGGCGCGGGGCGCGGGGGTCAGGGGGTGCGCAAGATCGGGCGGAAGAAGGCGGCGAGCTCGTCGGTCGCGCGGAGGGGGAGCACGCCGGAGACGTACTGGTCGGGACGCACGACGACGATGGCGCCGCCGCGGTCGATGCCGCGCTCGGCGAAGATGTCGTGGGCCGGGTCGGTGGCGTACACCTTCTCGTAGTCGATCAGTTCGAACGGTCCGACCCGAGGCAGGAACAGCGCGGGCACGACCCCCAGGTCGATGGCCGTGTGGTCCTGCTGGTACACGACCTTCACGTCGAACCATGCATCGGGGTCGGCTCCTGCCGGCGTGGCGGCCAGGGGGGACTCGGGCGAGGACGACATCCACTCGGCCAGGTCCGCGACCGAGGAGGGCTCGCCGGCGTGGGCCGCGTCGGCGAAGACGTACACGCGCCAGCGTCCGTCGGCCCGCGCGTGGTGCCCGAGGTGCACGGGGTTGCCGTCGCACACCCGCTCGACGGCCGCCGACTTGAAGCGCTTGCCGATCGGGAAGCCGGTCGCCAGCTCCTGATGCGCCGGCTCCCCGACGATGAGCGACGGCGCGTACTGCGTCATGAACCCGGCCGGGAACTCGGCCGTCCGGACGTAGAAGTCCTCCAGCTCGGAGGGGCTGGCGAACTCCTCCGGCTTCATCGCCATGAGCGTCGACCACTCCTTGTCGAACTGGATGAGGTCCTTCGCCACGACCTGGCGCTCGGCCGAGTAGGTGGCGAGCAGGCTCTCCGGGCTGCGGCCGTCGAGCACATGCCCCAGCTTCCAGCCGATGTTGAACCCGTCCTGCATCGACACGTTCATGCCCTGACCGGCCTTCGCGCTGTGCGTGTGGCACGCGTCCCCGGTGATGAAGACGCGCGGGGTGCGGCTCCCGAGCTCCTCCGGAAGCACGTCGTCGAAGCGGTCGGTCAGACGGTGACCGACCTCGTAGACGCTGTGCCAGGCGACGTTGCGCACATCCAGAGTGTAGGGGTGGAGGATCTCGTTGGCCTTGGCGATGATCTGCTCGATCGTGGTGGAGCGTACGGCGCCCTGGTCGTCCGGCGGCACCTCGCCGAGGTCGACGTACATCCGGAAGAGGTAGCCGCCTTCGCGCGGGATCAGCAGGATGTTGCCGAACTCCGACTGGATCGAGCACTTCGTCCGGATGTCGGGGAAGTCGGTCACGGCCAGCACGTCCATGACGCCCCAGGCGTGGTTCGCCTGGTCGCCGGCGAGGTGGCAGCCGATCGACTCGCGGACCTTGCTGCGGGCGCCGTCCGCACCGACGACGTACTTCGCGCGCACGACCCGCTCGGCGCTTTCGTCGGGCCCGGCGACGCGGCGGAGGGTGACGGCGACGGGATGGTCGCCCTCGCCGACCTCGAGCCGGACGAACTCGTAGCCGTAGTCCGGCCGGATGCGCGAGGGCGAGTTCGCCATGACCTCGGCGAAGTAGTCGAGCACGCGCGCCTGGTTGACGATGAGGTGCGGGAACTCGCTGACGCCGGTCGGATCGTCGATCGGCCGCGCCGTCCGGACGATGCGGGTCGGATCGGAGGGGTCCGGCTTCCAGAACGCCATCTCGGTGATCCGGTACGCCTCGGCGATGATCCGCTCCGCGAACCCGAACGCCTGGAAGGTCTCGACGCTTCGCGCCTGGATACCGTCCGCCTGCCCGATCGCGAGCCGCCCGGGACGGCGCTCGACGATCCGGGTGACGACGCCGGGGAACTGGGACAGCTGAGCGCCGGCGATCATCCCGGCGGGGCCGGTGCCGACGATGAGCACGTCGACCTCGTCGGGCAGCTCGTCGGGGCGATCGACGCCGGTGCCGGCGGGCTCGTGGATGCGCGGGTCGCCGGAGACGTAGCCGTGGTGGTGGAACTGCACGGGGTCCTCACTTCGTTGTGGTCGTTCACTATCCGAACGCTGCGTTCGCATAGTGCACGACCAGGATACCGCAGTGCCGCCCACGGGGAGCCGCATCCGACCCCGTCGTCAGCGTCACCGCTTTCGGCTAGGCTGGCGGGCTCGGCGCCGACCGGGCGGAACGGGAGAAGCCGGATGTCGACCTTCAGCGACGCGAACAGAGCCAACTGGGATGAGCGCGCCAGCATCCACGCCGACCGCAGCGGCCAGGGATACCGGATCTCGCAGTTCATCGAGGACCGGGAGCTCCTCTCCGGCGTGGTGCGGTTCGATCTGCCGCGGCTCGGATCGGTCGCCGGCAAGCGCGTCGTGCACCTGCAGTGCCACATCGGGACCGACACCCTGTCGCTGGCCCGGCTCGGCGCCCGGGTCACCGGCCTCGACTTCTCGCCGGTCGCCATAGAGGAGGCGCGCAAGCTCGTCGCCGACACCGGCGACGAAGCCGACTTCGTCGTCTCGGACGTGTACGACGCCGCCTCGGTCCTCACGCCCGGATCGTTCGACCTCGTCTACACCGGCATCGGCGCGCTCTGCTGGCTGCCTCGCGTGGACCGCTGGGCCGCGGTCGTCGCGGAGCTGCTCGCACCCGGCGGCTCCCTGTTCCTGCGGGAGGGCCATCCCATCCTGTGGTCGATGGACGAGACCCTCGACGACGACCTGCACCTGCGGTTCTCGTACTTCGAGCGACCGGAGCCGCTGCAGTGGGACTCGGACACCACCTACGTCGACACCTACCGCCGCCTGACTGCGACCCGCACCTACGAGTGGAACCATTCGCTCGGCGAGATCGTCACGGCGCTCATCTCCGCCGGCCTGCGCATCGACCTCCTCGAGGAGCACGACAGCGTCCCGTGGGAGGCACTGCCCGGCCAGATGCTCCGGAGGCCGGACGGCGAGTTCGCCCTCTCGGAACGCGACGGCGTCGCCCCGCTCAGTTACACGCTGCGGGCGACGAAGCCGGCGTGAGGGCGAGAATGGCCTGATGGCCCTCCCCGCGACCGAGCGCATCGTCCCCGTTGCGGTGACCCGCATCGAGCTGGAGGCGGCGGTCCCGTTCGGGACGCTCCGGCGGGCCTTCGAGGCCGAGGTCCCGCCCCTGGACGCCGTCCGTCTCCACGAACTGCTGTCCACCGGCGCCGAGTGGCGGCGGCTGACCCTCGAGACGTCCGGTCCGGGCATCCATCGCTTCGTCCGGTTCTGGACCGACCACCCGACGCCGGTGATGCGTGTGGGCGGCGCCGACATCCCGAGCGCGGTCTACCTCATCGGCGACTACGCGACGGCGGCGAGGACGTTCCGCCACGATCCGGGTGCCCTGCTGTACACGCCGCTGCGCGTGGAGCTGCACGCCGCCCGCGGCGGAGGCACCGTCCTCACAGTGGACCAGCCGAGCAGCAGCCTCTCCAGCTTCGGCAACAACAAGATCGCGCAGGCCGGATTCGAACTCGACCGGATGCTCGGCGACCTGCTCGAAGAGCTGGGGCTGCCGCGCCCGAGCGTGCTGCGGCGCTGATCCTCTCGGTGACGCCGGACTGCGGGAATGACACCCGGGCCGAGCGGGTTCGCCCTTTCATGACTGCGGCGCTGACTCCGACCCGTGCGGCGGCTCCCGAGCGGGCCGGCCTGAATGAGCTGGAGGGCGTGCTCGCCCGGCTGGAATGGAACCTGCTCGACTTCTCCCGCACGGGACTCGCACGGGGCAGCGGCATGGCGGGATCGCCCGGGTCGGTCCGCTTTCACTACGTCGCCTCCGGGGCCGTCGAGATCAGCGGAGGCGAATCGCCCGTCCAGCTGGACGCCGGCGACTTCCTGATGCTGCCGCGGGCCGGTGCTCACCGCATCCACGCCCTCCAGGACACCGTCCTCGCGTCAGGCGAGCTCGAAGCCGCCACCGAGGCCGGGCTCCCGTTCGTGCTGGCGCTTCCCGGAACGCTCGTGGCCTGTGGATTCGTGGTGCGCGAACCGCACATGGGGCCGCTCATCGAGACGCTCGGCCAGGAGTTCGGCGGGATGCGGGCAGGCAACGCGGTCATGGCGAGCCGCATCGCCACGGTCATCGCGTCGGCGGCCGTCCGCTCCTGGGTCGAGAACGGATGCGCTCCCGACGATTGGCTGGTCAGCGTACGCGACCCGCACATCGCCCGGGCGGTCGCCGCGATGCGCGAGGCGCCGGGCGAGCCGTGGACGGTCGAGAGCCTCGCGCGCGTCGCCCGCGCGTCCCGGACGGTGTTCGCGGAGCGCTTCCACGAGCTCGTCGGCGATTCGCCCAGCCGCTACCTCGCGGGCCTGCGGATGGAGCAGGCCAAGGACCTGCTGCGCGAGGGGCGGCTGAGCGTGGGCGAGGTGGCGCTCCGCCTCGGCTACGGCTCGGATGTCGCCTTCAGCCGGGCCTTCCGTCGCCACACCGGGATGAGCCCGGCGACCTGGCGGCGCGAGTCCGTCGCGAGGGCGTCCCTCCTCACCGCGTGAGCGAACCGGTCGAGCGCCGAGCCGACCCGAGCAGCACTCCGCCCGCCACGGCCGCGATGGCGCCGGCGATGAGAGCGTCCTTCACCCCGGCGCCGTCGACGAGCAGGCCGCCTGCGGCAGCGCCGAGAGCGATGGCCACCTGGAACGCGGAGACGACGAGTCCGCCCGCGGCCTCCATCCGCTCCGGCTCCGCCCGGGCCGCCCAGGTCTGCACCAGGGTCGGCACGCCGCCGAAGGCGAACCCCCACAGCCCGACGGCGACGAACGCGAGCGGGACCTCAGCCGGCAGCAGAGCGAACACCGTCACCGCGGCTCCCAGCACGGCCGGCATCACCACGAGACCCGTGCGCAGGCGACGGTCGGCGACGACGCCGGCGATGATGTTCCCGACGAAGCCGCCCGCGCCGTAGACCGCGAGCAGGATCGCCAATCCTCCCGTCGTCAGCCCGGGGATGTCCGCGGCACCCAGGCGGATGTACGTGAATCCGGTGAAGTGGCCGCCGGCGAGCAGCGCGATGCCGATCAGGCCCACGATCATGGTGGGCGAGCGGAGGGTGGTCAGCAGACTGCGGACGCCCGATCCCCGGGCGGGGGCGATGGACGGAAGCAGCAGGACCTGCGCCACGGCGGCGGCCACGGACATCACGGCGACGAGGAGGAACACCGCACGCCAGCCCCACAGCGCGCCGAGGAAGGCTCCGAGCGGAACGGCGACCACGGTGGCGAGCGAGACGCCCGTGTTGACGATCATCATCGCTCGTCCGAAGTGCTCCGCCGGCACCAGCTGGGCCGCGACGGCGACGGCCATCGACCAGAAGCCGGAGATCGCGATCCCGAGCAGCACGCGAGCCACCAGCAGCAGCCAGAACTGCGGGGCGACGGCCACGAGGAGGTTGGAGACGGCGGCGAGGACCGCGAGCCCGACCAGCAGCATCCGCCGGTCGAGCCGGGGGAACAGCGGCCCGATCGCGGGACCGGCGACCACCCCGATGATCGCCGTCGCGGTGACCGCCTGGCCCGCCGTCCCTTCGCTGATCCCGAGACCCGCGGCGATGGGCGACAACAGGCTGGCAGGCAGGAATTCGCTGGTGACCAGTGCGAAGACGCCCAGCATCAGCGCGACGACACCGCCCCAGGAGGCCCGGCGCACAGCAGGGCCGACGGCCGGCACGGAGGACGTGTCCGGCTGGGAGGAGATCTCGACGCTCATGACCCCAGCCTGGCAGTCCGCCCATCCGCCCGCCCGACCGATCGTCCGTGACCCCTGATCGCTCGTCCGGAATCGAAGGGGCACGGCCGGAACTGCCCGGATGGTCCGCGGACGCTCGGCACTGCTAGGGTCCGAGGCGTGAGCATTCAGGCATTCGGGCAACCAGGGCCAACGCTGGTTCAACTCGGCAACGTCACCGCGAATGAAGCATGGGTCGTGACGCCGGTCGGCACCTGGCCGATCGCCGAGGTGAACGTGACGACGGTCGACCAGACGAACTCGACCAGCCACACTCCCGCCTGGGCGATCGTCCTCGTGGTGGTCTTCATCTGGTTCTTCCTGCTCAGCCTGCTGTTCCTGCTGGCCCGGGAGGTGCGGGTCGGCGGGTACATCGCCATCCACATCAGTGCTCGCAACGGTCAGACCTACACGGAGCAGGTGCCGGTCTACAGCGCGCAGCAGCGGGCGGACGTCTTCGCTCGTGCGGGTTACCTGCAGGCCCTCATCGGGCACGCGCGCGCCGTGCGCGGCCAGGGCTGACCGGCGAACCGCTGCCCGATCACTCCCGGAGGAAGTCGGCCATCCAGAGCGCGCTGCGCTTCGGCGTGCGCGTCTGCGTCCGGTAGTCGACGTGGACGATGCCGAAGCGGCGGGAGAAGCCCCACGACCACTCCCAGTTGTCCATCAGCGTCCAAAGGAAGTACCCGCGCAGCGGCAGTCCGGCGGCGACGGCATCCCGAGCGGCCTCGAGATGCGCCTGGAGGTACTCTGTGCGCTCGCCGTCGTCGATCCGGCCGTCTGCGCCTTCGCGGTCCGGATAGGCTGCGCCGTTCTCGGTGATGTAGAGCGGGAGCTCTGGTGCCAGGTCGCCGGCCATCCGCAGCACCTCGAGCATCCCGTCCGGGTGCACCTCCCAGCCCATCTGGGTCGACGGCGCGCCCGTGTCCACCACGCGGACGTGCTCGCTGCCGGGGTAGGAGCTCGGCGGCGCGCCGGCGGCGGGCGCGGAGGCGGAGGCCACGATGTGGCGGGTGTAGTAGTTGACGCCGAGGAAGTCGATCGGCGCCGAGATGCTGCGCAGGTCCTCCTCGGTCGCGTTCTCCGCGAACCAGCGCGTCTCGCCCAGGTCGTCGAGCACATCCGCGGGGTAGGTCCCGGCCAGCACCGGCTCGAGGAACAGCCGGTTGCTGAGTCCGTCGATGCGACGCGCGGCGTCCGCGTCCCCGCCCGAATCGCCTGCAGGTTCCACGGGGTAGAGGTTCAGGGAGATGCCCACGCGGGCCTCCGGCGCGGCCGCCCGCAGCGCCTCGAGGGCGAGACCGTGGCCGAGCAGGAGGTGGTGGGCCGCGTGGGCCGCCCGCGAGCCGAGCGCCCGGCCCGGCGCGTGGATGCCGCTCGTATAGCCGAGGAACGCCGAGCACCACGGCTCGTTGAGCGTGATCCAGTCGGTGACGACATCGCTCAGCCGGTCGGCCACCTCGTGCGCGTAGTCGGCGAACCTGCGCGCGGTGTCGCGCTCGAGCCACCCGCCTCGATCTTCGAGGGCCTGCGGGAGATCCCAGTGGTACAGCGTCGCCCAGGGCGTGACGCCGCGCTCCCGCAGCGACTCGGCGAGGCGGCGGTAGAAGTCGATCCCGGCCTGGTTCGGGCGGCCCCGGCCGTCGGGCTGGATGCGCGGCCAGGCGATCGAGAACCGGTAGGCGCCGAACCCCAGGTCGGACATCAGGTCGACATCCTCCGCCCAGCGATGGTAGTGGTCGTCCGCCACGTCGCCGGTGGTGCCGTCGATGATGGCGCCGGGCACCCGGGAGAACGTGTCCCAGATGCTCTCACCGCGGCCGTCCTCGCGGGTGGCTCCCTCGATCTGGTACGCGGCGGTCGCCGATCCGACGACGAAGCCCTCCGGGAGATCGCTTCTGCGCATTGACATTGCTCCTTCGATCACCTGTCTCTGAACCCTCTCAGATGTTTGACACCGGCACCCAGGGTGACGCGCCCGCCGTCCGGGATGCTGGGTGGATGCGCAACAAGGTCCCCGCAGTCACCGCTCTGTTCTGGGTGACCAAGCTGCTCACCACCGCCATGGGCGAGACGACGTCGGACTTCCTGGTCAAGACCATCGACCCGTTCGTGGCGGTGGGAGGCGCCTTCGTCGTGTTCGCCGTCGCGATGGTGCTGCAGTTCGCCGTCAAGCGCTACATCCCGTGGGTGTACTGGTTCGCCGTGCTCATGGTCGCCGTGTTCGGGACGATGGTGGCCGACGTCCTCCACGTCGAGCTCGGGGTGCCGTACGCCGTGTCGACCGTCGGCTTCGCGGTGACCCTCGCTGCCGTGTTCGCCGTCTGGTACGCGTCGCAGCGCACGCTCTCGGTCCACCGCATCGACACCCGGGCGCGGGAGATGTTCTACTGGTGCGCGGTCCTGGGGACCTTCGCCCTGGGCACCGCGTTCGGCGATCTGACGGCGACGACGCTGGGACTCGGCTACTTCGGTTCGGCCCTCGTCTTCGGGATCCTGTTCGCCATCCCCGGAGTCGCCTACCGCTGGAGGGTTCTGGGTGCGACCGCCGCGTTCTGGACGGCCTATGTCCTCACCCGGCCGTTCGGCGCCTCGCTCTCCGACGGTTTCGCCGTGTCGCACGCCCGCGGCGGCCTGGACCTCGGCACGGGGCCGGTGAGCCTCGTGCTGTTCGCGGCGATCGTCGTGTGCGTCGCCGTGCTCAGCGCCCGCGACCGGGCCGCTCTGGAGCCGGTCGGCGTCGCCTCCCGGTCCCTCGATGATGCGGCCGACGCGTCCCGCATGTAGAGACGCCCGGACGGCGGTGTCATTCAGCAGTTCGCCGTCCCCCGCCCAGAGCCGGGCGCTGACCTCCCAGCGTCCGCCGGGCTCCACCCGCAGCTCCCCCCGGTCGAACGGCGCCGGCCCGAAGCCGGGATACTCCGTGGAGCGCACGAACCAGGACGACGGCGATGGCGCCTCCAGAACCACGCTCGCGGCGCGATCCGGTCGGGTGAGTGCCAGCCATCGTGCGCGCGAGCCGAGGAAGTCGTCGGCCGGTCCTGTCCTCCCGTCGTCCGCCGTTGCGGTGGCGCCGCAGAACTCCGGTGCGAGGCGAAGGAACAGGCCGCCGTATCCCGCCCCTGCGCGTCCCCTGGTGGCGGGACTGCCCAGCGTCAGGGGCTCCACCACGCGCACCCGCGACGTCCAGTCCAGCATCCAGCCACGCCCGGTCGGGACGAACGTGAGCAGCCGGTCCTCGACGGCCAGGGCAGCTCCGCCGGCGTCGCGCCAGGTGAGCCGCGACCGGATGCGTCCCGACGGGTCCAGCTGGATGCGGTCGGAGCGCATCGACCCGTTGTCGCCCGCGTCGAGGTAGGCGGCCGCGGTCCGGTCCCAGCTGCGCCCGCCCCAGAGGTTCGCCCGGCCCACGACGGGCAGCGCCAGCGAGAAGCCGTGGTGCCACGGGTGGTCCGCCGGCTGGAAGTCGGCCACAGCCGAGCCTGCCGGAGTGGCGATCGGGAACAGGTATGGGCGAGGCGACTCGGACGCGGGCGTGTCCGGCGCGAAGACATAGCGGGCGATCCGCTGGCCGTCCAGGGTGATGTCGACTCCGGACGCGTCCTGCCGTGCGGTCAGCGCCACGGGAGCTCGTCCAGTTCGCCGAACAGCCGCTGCGTCTCGACGGCGCGCCGCACGGCGGACTCCGCGTCGACGAGCACGGGGCGCCGGGATGCTCCGTGGCCGTCCCAGCTGACGTGACGGGCGTCGATCGGCACGACGGGTGCGTCCCCGACCGCCTCGATGACCCGGACGAAACCGCCGGTCGCCGACAGTGGCGAGAGCAGGGCGTCTCCGTCGCGCCGGGCGTCGAGGAGGTTCTCGAGCAGGTCGCGGCGGCCGTACTGCCGCTCCTCGGTCCGGCCCTCACGCGTCGACACGGTCAGCCGGTCGGTCGTGTACCACAGGGTCGCCTCGGCGGCCGTCCCCCTGACCAGGATGGCCGGGTCGGCCTCCACCGGTCCCGCGAGCGTGAACGCGCACGTGAGAGCACCGCCGAACGCGACCGCCCCCTGCTCCGACGGCCGCACCCGGATGGTGGAGGTGTCATCCACCTCGATCGGGTTCACCCGCCGCAGATCCGTGTCGACACTGCCGATGGCCTCCGGCGAGTCCCAGCCCGCGATGCGCACTGCGGTCATCACGGCGTGCGCGAAGGGATTGGCGACGGCGCCGTCGGCCACCCGTGCTCCGTCCAGTACGCGGCGCCCGGCCCAGCGGGCCCGCGTCCAATAACCGCGCGGCCTCGTCCACGACCCGCGCGCGCCGATCGAGACGAGCTCGCCGAGCGTACCGGTGTCGATCAAGCGCAGCAGTTCGGCGAGAGCGCCGGAACCCAGGCTCTGGAAGCCGACCTGCACCAGCCCGCCGGTCGCCCGCGTGACCGTCTCCAGCCGGGCGAACGACGCCAGGTCGGTGACCGGCGGTTTCTCGAGCAGCACATCCGCACCGGCGCGCAGCGCGGCGGAGGCGAGGGTCTCGTGGGTGTGCAGCGGCGTCGCCACGATCACGACGTCCACCGGGATGCTGCCCAGCAGGTCGTCGATGTGGTCCAGCCGGATCGGCAGCCTGTCGTCCGGCACGCGGACACCGTCGCGGACCAGGGGTCCCCGCGCGGGGTCGACCAGGGCGACGAGCTCGACCAGGCCGCGGTCCTCCAGCTCGAGGGCGTTCAGGATGTGCGCAGTGCCGTAGCCCTGCACCCCGACGACGGCGACACGAGGGGGCGTGGCGGGGCTGGACGCGATCGCCGGGGCGGCGTTGTCCGCTGGGGCCGCGGTGTCGCGCCGAGCCGTCCCGCTCATGCGGCGGTCCCGGCGGTCCCGGCGGTCCCGGCCGCCCCGGCCGCCCCGGCCGCGGCGGCGCGCAGGCGCACAGTGAACCGCGCAGGCGCCGTGCCGCCGACGAGCAGCCGGACACCGCCGGCGGCGTCCGTTCCAGAGAGGAATGCGTAGTCCTCGCCCGGCCAGTACGGTGCGGGGTCGGCGACGGGATCGAGCCCGTCGAGCTCGACCGTGATCGCGTCGTCGCCAGACGTGTACCGCGCGTGCCGGCCGGTCAGGACGTGCGCTCCGTCGACGGGGCGGGGACGCGCATCCACCTCGTCCCCGTCGACCGCGGAGCCGGCCACGCGCAGCGTCCCGCCGTCGCGGAACGCGAGCTCGAGCGTCCACGGGCTCGACGGCGCGTCGAGGGCGACCTCGAGGTCTGCGCCGTCGTCGCGCAGGACGACCACAACGCTCGACTGCAGCGCGACCTCGTCGGCCGGCCGCTCCGGGAAGGACATCGCAGCGGAGAACCGCCCCTCGTCGGTCAGGGCGTACCGGCCGTCGTCGCGACGTCGGCCGGACGGCAGCGGTTGGTAGTACCGCGCTGCGACCCTCTCGCTCAGCTCGATGCGCGCGTCGTCGAGAACGCGGAACCTGTCGGCGCGGAACGGACCCAAGCCGAAGAACGTTCGCGAGAGGCGCACGGAGTCGAGCACCGCACCGCCGGCGAACAGCCGCAGGAACGTCGGATCGTTGGCCAGCCCCGACCGGATGCGGCCCTGCCTGCCGTAATCCGAACCGCCTTACACGACGGTGTCGGCGTCGGCGCCCCGGTGAACAGCGAGCGACACCCCCCGGTGCACCGTCGTCCCGTCTCTCTCCGGCGCCTCCGCGGCAGGGAGGGTGTCATCCAGCCCGGGATGCAGCAGCAGCTCGGTCAGCAAGCCCGGGTCGTCGATGCCCTCCGCGACGGCGAGTTCCGCCGCCCAGGCGAAGTCGCGGCGTCCGGTCGAGAGGGCCAGCGACCGGAACGGCGCCGCGTACGGCGAGAGCGGAAACCGTGCGCTCTGATCCTGGCGGCGCGAGGGGAGCGACTCGACGGTCCGGTCCGGGTGGATGAGCGCGAGCGTCAGCTCGAGATTGCGCTCGACGATCCGGCGCAGCTCCGGGCGCTCCAGGATCTCCGCGATCGCGAGCAGCGACGGATTGGTCACCGCCGAGGCATAGTTCGGGCTGCGCTCGGAGTAGTACCCGTCGTCGTCGATGTCGACCCCTTCCGCCAGCCACTCGTCGACCCGGTCGACCAGACGCCGATCCGGGAACGAACGATGGATGCGCGCGAGCGCGGCACCGAGCTCCCAGCGGAGGTTCGGCGTGTGCACTCCACCGGTGAGCAGCGGCAGCGTCGCCCTCCGGATGATCGTGGCGAGCGCATCCCTCACCCCGAGGAGCCGTGGATCTGTGGCAGTGCGCAGCAGCTCGTGGACGTCGCAGGCGTCGTTGATCGTGAAGGCGGAGTCCGGAGGGGACTGCACGTTGTCGCCGCCCTCGAACAGGCCGGTCGCTGTCTGGAGCCGATCGAGCTCGCCGAGCAGGGCCACGGCGGTGTCGACGCTCGCCGCCGGCGCGCTCCCGGCAGAGGATACGACCAGTGACACGAGGGTCCTCACGCGCCGCATCAATTCCCGGTGCGGGACGCCGGCGAACGGCGCGGCCACCGCATCCCTGGCCGCCCGCAGCGCAGCATCCCGGGCCGCCGCCATCACCGGGGAGGCCTCAACGTCGTCGCCCATCAGTCCTTCAACCCGGCATTGAGGTCGGCGTTCATCACGTACTTCTGGAACACCAGGTAGAGGAGCACGAGCGGCACGATCGCGATGACCGAGGCGCCGAGCAGCACGGACCAATTGATGTTCTGCGCGCCGACGATGCTCTGGATGCCGATCTGCAGGGTGAACTTGTTCGGGTCGTTGAGCACGAGCAGCGGCCAGATGTAGTCGTTCCACCTCCACTGGAAGGAGAAGATCGCGAGCGTCAGCATGATCGGACGCGAGATCGGGACCATGATGCGGAAGAAGATCGCCAGCTCCCTCGCCCCGTCGATCCGGGCGGCCTCCACCAGCTCGTCCGGCACCGTGAGGAAGAACGCACGGAACATCAGGACGCCGGTCGCGGTGAGCACCGACGGCACGATGATGCCGGCCAGCGAGTTGTACATCCCGAGGTCGCGGACCACGAGGAACGTCGGCGCGAGCATGACCTCGGTGGGGAGCATCGTCGTCGCCAGGATGCAGACGAAGAAGACCTTGAGCCACCGGTTGTCGTACTTGGCGAGCGCATAGCC
>JBQCCO010000020.1:0-18358 GCA_051962155.1 Leifsonia sp.
GCCTCCGGGCGCACCGAGCGGGCGGTCGTGCAGACCATCGGCGACGAGCTCGCCGGCTCGGGGCGTGCTCTGCTGTTCGCGTCCGGGCTCGCCGGGAGCCCGGGCCGCATGCTCACCGAGAACGATCCGTCGCCGTTCTCCGGACCCGACGCGCCGCGCGGCGGAGGCGAGAACTTCGCCTTCGAGTACGCCGATCGCGGAGTGCGGCCCGTCGCACTGCGCTTCTCGCCGACGGTCCACGGGATGGGCGACCACGGCTTCACGGCGCAGCTCGCCCGCATCGCGCGGGAGCGCGGAGTGGCCGCCTGGATCGGCGACGGCTCCAGCCGCTGGCCGGCCGTCCACCGCAGCGACGCCGCACGGCTCGTCCGCCTCGCGCTCGAGCAGGCGCCTGCCCGCGGGATCGTCCACGCCGTCGGCGAGGAGGGCATCCCGTCGCGCGCCATCGCGGAGGCGCTGGGTGCCGCGCTCGAGCTGCCCACCGCATCCATCGCCCCGGAAGACGCCGAGTCGCATTTCGGCTGGATCGGTGCGTTCTTCGGGATGGACATCGTCGCCTCCGGTGCACTCACCCGGGAGCGCTACGGCTGGGCCCCCACCGGACCGACCCTCCTCGAGGACATCGCCGCCGGCGCCTACTCCCGGGTTCCCGTCGCCGGCTAGGTCCTGCGCGGGTGACCGGTCGGGAGTGCGCGCCGGCCGGTCACCTGCTTCATCACGAGGGTCGACGAGAGCTTGCGCACACCCGGGAGCGCCCCCAGCGGGCCGTCGAACAGCTCCTGATACGCCGGGAGGTCCGTGGTGAGTACCCG
Source organism: Leifsonia sp. (assembly GCA_051962155.1). GTDB lineage: Bacteria > Actinomycetota > Actinomycetes > Actinomycetales > Microbacteriaceae > Leifsonia. Next base: position 813 of record JBQCCO010000020.1, read on the forward strand.
GAGCATGTAGTCGGGATCACCGAACAGCCGCTCGGCCTGCACGACGTTCGGGATGTCGAGGACACCCGCCTCGAAGGCGCCGACGGTGTCCGGATCGGTGCGGTCGATGCGGACGAAGACGATCGCCTCGAAGTCGAGGCCCACGGCAGCGGGAGACACCACCGCGCGGTAGTGCTCGATCGCTCCCGAGCGCTCCAACTCCCGGACCCGGCGGTGGCAGGGCGACAGGGTCAGGCCGACCCGGTCGGCCAGGTCGGTGAGACTGATCCGTCCGTCCTCTTGAAGCACCGAAAGAATCTCGCGGTCGATGGCATCCATGAGGTGAATTCTTCCATGATTTGCTCCGGAGCGCTCACTATTGGCAAGCACCTTCGTCGCAGATTGGCATAGATTCCTGCCCATCACCGATAGGCGAGTGGAGCGGACGATGACAGCAGCGGCGATCTTCGGATTCTGGGGTGTCTCGACCCTGCTCGTCCTGACGCCCGGCGCGGACTGGGCGTTCGCCATCGCGGCGGGAGCACGCCGGCGAGCCGTCCCCTCGATCGCCGGGATCGTCACCGGCTATGCCATCGTCGTGCTCGCGGTCGCCGTCGGCGCCGGAGCCCTCGTGGCCGCGAACCCGCTGCTGCTCGGCGCGCTGACGATCGGCGGTGCCCTGTACCTCATCTGGATCGGGCTGAACGGCCTGCTGCGGGCGCCGGCCCCGCTGACCGACGCGAGCGACACCGTCGCCTCCACCTGGGGCACCTTCTTCCGCGGTGCCGGCGTATCCGGACTCAACCCCAAGGGTCTGCTGGTGCTGCTCGCCCTGGTGCCGCAGTTCACCTCGCGGGAGACATCCTGGCCGCCGGCCGCACAGATGCTGCTGCTCGGCGGTCTGTTCGTCGCGACCTGCGCACTCGTCTACTCGGGAGTCGCGCTGCTGTCCCGTTTCGTGCTCGTGGGCCGTCCGCGCAGTGCGGCGGTGGTCGCGCGCATCTCGGGCGCCGCGATGACGCTCATCGGGCTCGCGCTGCTCGTGGAACGCGCTGTGCCGTGGCTGTCCGCATCCTGACCCTAAAAGTGGTGGCTGCCGTTTCCTACGGATATCCGCTGTAATAATACGAACCAGTCGGTCCAGAGGGGCTGGCTACCCGAACAGGCCCAGGTTTCCTCCCGGGCCGATGCAGCCAAAGGTCCCGATTGCCGTCTCCCCGCTTGCGCGCGCTCACTGCGCGCGCCATTTCCTGCCTGGCGATCGTCGCGGCCGTGACCTCGTTGAGCGGCTTCTCGGTGCTCCCGGCCGCAATCCCTGCGACGGCATCCGGCGATGTCCGCTCCGTGACAGCCGGTCAGCCGACCGGCACGCCGTCGCCGACCGGCACGCCGTCGCCGACGGATACGCCGTCGCCGATCGGCACGCCGTCGCCGACGGATACGCCGTCGCCGACCGGCACGCCGTCGCCGACGGATACGCCGTCGCCGACGGATACGCCGGCGCCGACGGACACGCCGGCGCCGACCGACACGCCGACGTCCGGCGACAGCCCGGCGCCGAGCACCCTTGCCGGACCCCCCTCCCACATTCTGTACATCGCCGTCCCGCACCCCGACGACGAGTTCGAGGCGGCCTCGTTCTACGCCAACAGGCCCGACCTGTACAAGGTGTTCGTCCTGATGACCCGCGGCGAGTCCACCTACCACTGCGGGGCGGTCGGGTACCAGCTGAGTCTTCTCGCCGGCGCCGCACCGGCCGATCCGGCACCTCTGGGGATGCATACCGCGTCCTGCGAGCAGGCCAGGCTCAACTCCTGGCTCGGCTACTTCTCTGCGATGTCCGCATCCGACCCGACGATGCCCGGCGCGTTCGGGGCGCCTGTCGTGACTCCACCCTTCCCGTCGCAGGGAGTGGCGCTCGCGCGTGAGCCCCGGGTGCCGGAAGACCGGCCGGCGATCGGCTCCACGCCGCGTGCATCCGTGTCGCCTTCCGCAACCCCGACCTCACCGGCCACCGCGCCGTCCGCTGGTTCGTCATTCACGGACACGACCGCACAGGTCTGGACCGACACCCTCGGCCGCGGCGCCCTCGTCGACTTCGACCTCGGGGACGGCGACCTCACGCAGGCGAAGGTCGCGTGGGCGATGCGAACGGTCCTCGCCAACAGGGCAGCACTGGGCGTGGACACGACGCTGCCGGACGCCGGAATCGTCTCCGCTTACAGCAACATCTCCGACAAGGACTGCTTCGTCTACACGCACGCCGACCACGCCGCCGTGGCCAACGCCCTCCGGAACACCGACTTCGGTGTGCGCCTCCAGTCCGTCGCGACCTGCCGGACGGATCCGGGCGCAAGTGCGACGACCGCCGTGCCCGCGAACGTGCTGCACGGCGCTTTTCCCGCTGACGGTTCGGTCGGCGCTTTCGCCGCGAACTACGGCTGGCTGGAGACCCCGCGGATCTCGCCCACCAACCAGAGCTCGCTCTTCATGGGCGTCCAGAGCTTCGATGTGCGGCACCAGCACCTCCCGAGCACGCGGGTCAGTGGTGGCGACCGGTACGGCACGGCAGTCGCGGTCTCTCGCGCCGGCTTTCCGGGCACCGCGCCGGTCGTCTACGTCGCATCCGGCGTCAACTACCCTGACGCGCTCTCCGCCGGCGCTGCTGCCGCGGCCCAGGGCGGACCGCTCCTGCTGACGTCCCCGGGCGGACTGCCCGACGTCGTCTCCGCCGAGATCTCCCGGCTCCATCCCGGCCGCATCGTCGTGGTGGGCGGAGTGAACGCCGTCTCGACCACGGTGTCGGACGCGCTCTCGGGCCTCGCCCCCACCGTGGTGCGTCTGGCCGGGAGCGATCGCTACGACACCAGCCGGCGCGTCGCCCAGTACGCCTTCGGTGCAGGCCCCGTGCCGATCGCCTATGTCGCGAGCGGCTCCAGTTTCCCGGACGCGCTGTCGGCGACCGGAGCTGCGGGCAGCCAGGGCGGCCCCGTGCTGCTGACCCCGGGCGGCGATGCGACCGGCTCCACTGTGACCGCGACGCTGAGCGCGCTGGCACCGAAGCGCATCGCGGTCGTCGGCGGCCCGAACGCGATTCCGTCCGGCCTGGATGCCGCCCTGCAGGGAATCGCACCCGTCCGGCGTCTCGCCGGCGGCGATCGCTTCGCGACGAACGCAGCGGTGGCGGCCTACGCGTTCGCGAGCGCGCCCACCGCGCTGATCGCTTCCGGACTGAACTTCCCGGACGCGCTCACGGGAGCGGCGTGGGGAGGGACCGCGCACTTCCCGCTGCTCCTGACCAACGGGTCCTGCCTGGTCAAACCGGAGGCCGATCGGCTCGAGACCCTGAGTGTCGACGCAACCACCATCGTCGGCGGCACGAGCGTCGTGAGCGACAATGTCGGCCGCGGGAACGCCTGCTGACCTCGGGCCTCAGGGGGCGACGGCCTGCTGGGCGCCGCGGCTGTCCACCACGCGGGTCGCGTCCGGGCACGCCGCGCGCGCAGTCACACCGAGGAGCTCGTTGGCCTTCTCCGGAGTGATCGAGTACCCCTTGGTCTCGATCGAGATCACCTGTGCATAGAAGTCGGTCGACATCTTCGGCGACCGGAGGGTGGCGCAGGTCAGCTCGGTGAACTCGCCGACCGTGTCGGCGGTCACGTCGCCGACGGTCGGAAGGGTGCGCACGTAGTCGAGCACTGCGGCGTCCGCCCGGGAGAGGGACGCGGTGGGGCTGGGAGCGGTGGAGCCGTCGTGCGAGGTTCCCGCGGACGAAGCGGGGGTGCCGGACGCAGCGGGCCGGATATCGTTCGGGTGCTGCGTCACGGCGGCCACGATCACCGCGCCGGCGACGACCACGACGGCCGCCACGCCGGCGGCCAGGGCGCCCGTCGCACGCTTCATCGGGTCGGAGCGGGCGGCTGCTCGTCCCCGTCCTGCGTCTCCAGCCCCTCGGGACGAGCCTGGGCGGCGTCCGCCTGTCCGGCCTCCGACTGCCCGGCCTCCGCCGGCCCGGCGTCGGTCCAGGCGGCCTCCGCCTGTTCGGCGTCCAGCTTCTCGGCGATCTCCGCGCGGTACCGGACGCGCCGGATGCGGCGCACCATGTCGATCACGAGGAGGACGACCACCACAGCGAGAACGAAGGTGACCGCGAAGCCGACGACACCCGGTGTCACGGAGTCGTCGCTGGGCGCACCCGACGGCGTCGGCGCGGGCGTCGCTGCCAGCCGTACCCAGGCGTGCAGAAGGGCGTCGGTCTCGGGCATCGCGGTCTCCACTTTCGCGTCGATCGGAGGACTGCGGCCGGCCGCTCGCGCGGCGGCATTCACAGCTTTCTCTCCTAGTCTGGTTTCAGCCTACCGTCGCCCGACGGGAGGCTCCCGAGCGGGAGGCGGAGCTGGACGGCATGGCGGTGCACGCATGACGGCGACCCCGACGCTCGATACCCGGTACGGCCGCACGCCACGACGCAAGCGGCGCGACCGCTGGCTGCTCGTCGGCGGCGCGCTCGCCGTGCTCGCGGTCGTCACCGCGTGGGTGTTCTGGGCCGGCTGGGACAACGACCAGGCCAACCTGGAGACGACGGACACCGCATACACGATCCCGGACGACCACCACGTCGACATCTCGTTCACGATCAACGCCCCCGTGGGGACTCCGGTGACCTGCGCCATCCAGGCCCTCAACGAGGACTTCGCGATCGTCGGCTGGCGCATCGTCCAGTACCCCGGTTCCGACAGGCGTGTGACCACTCACACCGAGGCGATCCGCACCATCATGAAGCCCAACACGGGTTTGATCAACACCTGCTGGCTGACCTAGTATTGTGCGGATACGCCCCGGCCGTGGCCGGGGCGTCGACTTTAGCACCGGTACCGAATCGGCCCCTCAGCCACGGTGCTATCAACTGCAGTGGCGTCAGCCGCAGGCGCGAAGGAGTTCATCATGTCTCAGGAGTCTCAGGTCACGTTTCTGACCCAGGACGCGTACGACCGTCTCTCGGCCGAACTCGAGGAGCTCAGCGTCAACGGCCGTAAGGAGATCGCGAAGCGCATCGAGGCGGCCCGCGAAGAGGGCGACCTCAAGGAGAACGGCGGCTATCACGCGGCCAAGGAGGAGCAGGGCAAGATCGAGGCCCGCATCGTCCAGCTCACCAACCTGCTGCGTCACGCCAGCGTCGGCGCGGCTCCCGAGAGCCACGGCGTCGTCGAGCCGGGGACCGTCATCACCGCCACGATCGCGGGTGACGAGAGCGTGTTCCTCATCGGCAACCGCGAGATCGCCTCCGGCACCGACCTTCCGGTCTACAGCGAGCAGAGCCCGCTCGGGGCGGCGATCCTCGACCTCAAGGTGGGCGACAAGACCGAGTACACGGCGCCGAACGGCCGCCGCATCCCCGTCGAGATCGTCAAGGTCGACACCTACACCGGCCAGTGACTCAGCCCGCGTTGTAGGCGGGGTGGAGCGCGATCAGGAGGGTCGCGGTCCAGTGGCAGAGGAACGCCAGCACCGTCAGCGAGTGGAAGATCTCGTGAAAGCCGAAGCGCCCGGGGAACGGGTTGGGCCGCTTCATCCCGTAGATCACCGCGCCGATCGTGTAGAGCAGACCGCCGATCAGCACCAGGATCATCATGGCGACGTTGGCGTGCAGCAGGTCGACGACGTACGCCACAGCCGCCCATCCCAGCGCGACGTAGATCGGCACGTACAGCCAGCGCGGCGCTGTGATCCAGAAGACGCGGAAGCCGATTCCGACCAGCGCCCCCGCCCACACCAGCGAGAGCAGCAGGATGCCCTTGCTCGGCGGCAGCGCCAGCACGGCGAGCGGAGTGTAGGTCCCCGCGATGAGCAGGAAGATGTTGGCGTGGTCGATGCGCTTGAGCAGCACCTTCGTGCGCGGTCGCCAGTCGAACCGGTGGTAGAGCGCCGAGTTGCCGAACAGCAGCATCGACGTCAGCATGAACACGGCCGAGGCCCACTTGGCGGGCGCGCCGTGCGCGAGCACGATGAGGACGATGCCCGCGGCGATCGTGACCGGGAACGTCCCCGCATGGATCCATCCGCGCCACGTCGGCCGGATGTCGGCCGGATGAGCGGGGGAGGCATCCAGCAGCGGGATGTTGGGCAGTTCGGGGCCGCCGTCACGCGCGTCGTGCTCGTCCGCCTGCACGGCGGCATCCGACGCATCCAGCGCGTTCTTCGGCTCGTTCAAGAACTCGGCGACATCCTCCGGGTCGCCGTGATCCCCGGTGCTGCCGGGGCGCGGGCTCTTTCGGGACGACATGGCCCAAGCGTAGGGGAACGGCGGTGCCGGGATGCTGTGAGCCGCGCCCGTGGTGCCCGCGCTAACGTAGCAGCGTGAGCAGACGACAGACCCCGGAGGGCCGGTTGCAGCCCAGCGGGCTGCTCTACGGGCTCTACCAGAAGCGGATCAAGCGCTCGCTCAACCGTGAGGCGCTTCCCAAGCACGTCGCCATGATCATCGACGGCAACCGGCGCTGGGCGCGGCAGGCGGGACTCAGCACGGTGGCGCACGGCCACCGGGCGGGGGCTGCCAAGATGCGCGAGTTCCTCGAGTGGTGCGACGAGCTGGGGATCGAGGTCGTCACCCTCTATCTCCTGTCCTCCGACAACCTGACCAACCGCGAGAGCGCGGAGCTCGGCGACCTCATCGAGATCATCGCGCAGCTGGCCGGCGACCTCTCCCGCTACCGCGACTGGAAGGTCAAGCACGTGGGCACGACGACCGGGCTCCCCGCTCGGCTGGTCGAGGCGCTGGCCGACGCCGAGAAGCGCACGACGGGCAACACGGGGATGCACATCAACCTCGCGGTCGGCTACGGCGGCCGCAAGGAGATCACGGATGCGATGCGCAGCATCGTGGCCGCGCACTCCGCCGAGGGCGGAAGCCTCGAGACGCTGGCCGACCTTCTCACGCCGGACCTGATCGGCGAGCACCTCTACACCGGAGGCCAGCCGGATCCCGACCTCGTCATCCGAACCTCGGGGGAGCAGCGGCTCAGCGACTTCATGCTGTGGCAGAGCGCGCACAGCGAGTTCTACTTCGTGGAGGCGCTCGGACCGGACCTGCGCGAGGTCGACTTCCTCCGTGCCGTCCGCGACTACTCGCGTCGGCAGCGGCGGTTCGGCGGTTGAGGCGGTTCGGCGGCCGAAGCGGTTCGGCGGCCGAGGGCGTTCGGCGGCCGAGGGCGGCATCCGGCAGAATCGACTGGTGACGACGGTCGAGGAGTACAGCAGCGGTTTCCGTGAAGAGCCCGGATATCTGGACTACGGGAGGGTCGGTCCGCTCTCGGCGACGGTTCGCGCCGAGACGATCGGGCAGTACGAGATCCTCTCCAAAGCGCGCCACGGCACCATCGAGCGGATGCGGGCGGAAGATCAGCGGGTGCGCGACGGCGTCAGCGCGCTCACGCGGTTCCCGGCCGACCAGGTCGTATTCCAGCCGAACGCCTCCAGCGGCCTGCTGCACGCAGCCTTCGGCCTCACCGGCGGCGAGGTGCTCGTCGCCCTCTCCGAGTTCCCCTCGCTCACCTACGCGGCCGAGCGTGCGGCGCAGGCACTCCGCGTCATCACGCCGACCTGGCTCGCCACGGACCAGGGCCGGGTGACGCCGTCGGGCATCCGGGAGCAGCTGACCGACAGCACGGTCGCCGTGATGGTCAGCCTGGTGGACTCGCGCACGGGCTACCTCGCGGACATCGACGGCATCCGCCAGGTCATCGGCGACCGCCTCCTGATCGTGGACGCCATCCAGGGGTTCGGCGTGGTCGACGCCCCCTGGGAGGTCGCCGACGTCGTCGCCACGGGCGGCCAGAAGTGGATGCGCGCCGGCTGGGGCACCGGGTTCCTCGCCCTCAGCGAGCGGGCCCTCGACCACCTGACCCCTGTGTTCAGCGGCTGGACGGGCTCCGGCCCCGATCAGCCCTGGGACGAGGTGCGCGACCCGGTGCGGGGCGCGAGCGCCTTCTCGATCTCCGGACCCGATCCCATCGCGGAGGCCCGCTTCGCCGCGGCGCTGGAGGAGGTCGCGGCCGTCGGTGTGGCATCGGTCGCGGCTGCTGTGGCCGACAACACCGAACGGGTTCTGCAGCTGGCGGACGAGTTCGCCGTGCCGGTGGCCTCCTCGCGCAGCGGGAACGAACGCGCCGGCATCGTCGTGCTGGAGCCGCTGCCCGAGCAGCTCACCGCGCTGAGCGCCTCCCTCCACAACCACGGTGTGACAGCATCGGTGCGGGCGGCCAGCGTTCGCCTGAGCGTGCACGCCGGGACGACAGAGGAGACGTTCGACATGCTCCGGGCGGCATTCACGTCGTACGCATCGGTCGCCTGAGCGCGGTTGGGCGGTTGGGGCGACTGCGCGGCTGGGCGTTGGTTGCGCGGTGGCCCGCTGCCGTTCCCTGCGCGTTCCCGAATGGGGGGTGAATGTTCACGCGCACGAAACACGACACGCGGCAAGCCGGTCGACCGGTGTCGGCGGCCGGGCGTAGGTTCGCGGTATCGGGCACCGCGCCCGATCGAGACGGCCACGTAAGTTCGTTTCGAAACCCAAGCGGCCGACTCGCCTGAGAGATCCGCCGGCTCCCGAGGGAGCGGCGGGGTGGGAGTGGTCGTGGCGGAATCAACAACCCGACAGGCAGCAACCCGGTCGAACGGCTCGGCGGCAAGCGCGGCGAAGACGAGCGAGCGCACGTATGTGCTCGACACGTCCGTCCTGCTCTCCGACCCGAAGGCCATCTTCCGGTTCGCGGAGCATGCTGTCGTCATCCCGGTCGTCGTGGTCAGCGAGCTGGAAGGCAAGCGGAACGACCCCGAACTCGGGTACTTCGCGCGGCAGGCGCTGCGCAACCTCGATGAACTCCGGGTCGAGCACGAACGGCTCGACTTCCCCATCCCCGTCGGTGAGGGGGGATCCCTGCGCGTCGAGCTGAACCACTCCAGCATGTCGGTCCTGCCGAGCGGCATGCAGCTCGGCGACAACGACTCCCGCATCCTCGCCGTCGCCCTCAACCTCGCCAACGACGGGCTCGACGTCACGGTCGTCTCCAAAGACCTGCCGCTGCGGGTGAAGGCCGCCGCCATCGGCCTGGCGGCGGAGGAGTACCGGCACGAGCAGGTCGTCGACTCGGGATGGACGGGGCTCGCGGAGATCGACCTCGGCAGCGACCGGATGGCCTCCCTCTACGAAGACGAGTGGATGCGCACCGACGAAGTCGCCGGGCTTCCGGTGAACACCGGGCTCGTCATCCACTCGGACCGCGGCTCCGCCCTCGGGCGCGTGGTCGCGGAGGGTGAGGTGAAGCTCGTCCGCGGTGACCGGGATGTGTTCGGGCTGCACGGCCGCTCCGCCGAGCAGCGGCTTGCGATCGACCTGCTCCTCGATCCGGAGATCGGGATCCTGTCGCTGGGCGGACGCGCCGGAACGGGCAAATCGGCCCTGGCCCTGTGCGCCGGACTCGAAGCGGTGCTGGAGCGCCGGCAGCACAAGAAGATCATGGTGTTCCGCCCGCTGTACGCGGTCGGCGGCCAGGAGCTCGGCTACCTGCCCGGCGACCAGGGCGAGAAAATGAATCCGTGGGGCCAGGCGGTCTTCGACACGCTCGGCGCTCTGGTGTCGCAGAACGTGCTCGACGAGGTGTTGGATCGCGGCATCCTCGAGGTGCTGCCGCTGACGCACATCCGTGGGCGCTCGCTGCACGACGCGTTCGTGATCGTGGATGAGGCGCAGTCGCTGGAGCGCAACGTGCTGCTGACGGTGCTGAGCCGCATCGGGCAGAACTCGCGGGTCGTGCTCACGCACGACGTGGCGCAGCGCGACAACCTCCGCGTCGGCCGCCACGACGGAGTCGCCAGTGTGATCGAGACGCTCAAGGGCCACCCGCTCTTCGCCCACGTCACGCTCACCCGCTCGGAACGCTCCGCGATCGCCGCCCTCGTCACCGAGATGCTGGAGGCCAACGAGCTCGCCTGACCCCCGCCTGACCCCCGCCATCGAGTACACGAAGACTGCACGCGGAGAACGTTCTCCGCGAGCAGTCTTTGCGTAGTCGACAGTGGGGCTAGGGCACAGCCGGGTGCGCGGGTGGGTCAGCCGGGGTGGGTCATGGAGAGGACGTCAAGGGCGGTGTCGAGCTGCTCGAGAGTGACCTCGCCGCGCTCGACGAAGCCGAGGTCGATGACGGCCTCACGAACGGTGATGCCCTTCGCGACGGCGTGCTTGGCGACCTTCGCGGCCGATTCGTAGCCGATCACCCGGTTGAGCGGGGTCACGATCGACGGGCTCGACTCCGCGAAGGCGCGGGCGCGCTCGAGGTTGGCCTCCAGGCCGCGGACCGTCTTGTCGGCGAGCACGCGGCTCGACTGGGTGAGCAGACGGATGGACTCCAGCAGCGCGGTTCCCATCACCGGGATGGCCACGTTCAGTTCGAAGAGGCCGGAGGCACCGCTCCATGCGATCGTCGCGTCGTTGCCGACGACGCGCGCGGCGACCATCAGCACGGCCTCCGGGATGACCGGGTTCACCTTGCCGGGCATGATCGAGGATCCCGGCTGCAGGTCCGGGATGTGCAGCTCGCCGAGACCCGTGTTCGGGCCCGAGCCCATCCAGCGCAGGTCGTTGGAGATCTTCGTCAGCGAGACGGCGATGGTCCGCAGGGCGCCGGATGCCTCGACCAGCGCATCCCGGTTGGCCTGCGCCTCGAAGTGGTTGCGCGCCTCCGTGATCCGAAGCTCGGTCTCGGCCGTCAGCAGCTCGATGACGAGCTGGGGGAAGCCGAGGGGCGTGTTGATGCCCGTGCCGACGGCGGTCCCGCCGAGGGGCACCTCCGCGACGCGGGGGAGTGCTGCCCGGATGCGCTCGATGCCGTAGCGCACCTGTGCGGCGTAGCCGCCGAACTCCTGCCCGAGGGTGACCGGCGTCGCATCCATCAGGTGCGTTCGGCCGCTCTTGACCGCCTCCGCCCACAGCTCCGCCTTCTCCTCCAGCGCCACCGCGAGGTGGTCGAGTGCCGGGATGAGGTCATCGATGAGCGCGCCGGTGACCGCGATGTGCACCGAGGTCGGGAAGACGTCGTTCGAGGACTGCGACGCGTTCACGTGGTCGTTCGGGTGCACGGGACGGCCGAGCCGCTCGGACGCGAGGGTCGCCAGCACCTCGTTCATGTTCATGTTCGACGAGGTGCCCGACCCGGTCTGGTAGACGTCGATGGGGAACTCCGCGTCGTGGGCGCCGGAGGCGACCTCGTCGGCGGCCGACGCGATGGCGTCCGCCACCTCCTGGTCGAGGACGCCCAAGCGGGCGTTGGCGAGCGCTGCCGACTTCTTGATCCGCGCCAGCGCGGCGATCTGCGCCGGCTCGAGCACCGAGCCCGAGATCGGGAAGTTCTCGACTGCACGCTGGGTCTGCGCGCCGTACAGGGCGTCCTTCGGGACGCGCACCTCGCCCATCGTGTCGTGTTCGATGCGGTACTCGGCGTCAGCCTGGGTGTCCACCACGGTGTGTTCTTCCTTTCTGTTTGCGGGGTCGGGTCAGTCGCTCACGCCGACGACGACGTCGGGGACCGCCCGGCCCTCCGCGAGCCGGTAGTTGGCGCCGACGATCCCGAGAGTGTTCTCGGCGACCGCGGACGCGATGATCTCGGACCGCGCGAGCAGCTCGGACACGGTGTCGCGCAGGTGCTCCCGTCCGACCGCGGACGCGTCGACCACCCGCGGGTCGACCGCACCGGGCCCGGTTACGCGGTGGACCGCGGGCACGATCGGCGCGATCAGGTCCGCGATGTGCGGCGGAAGAGGCTCGGCGTCGGCTGCCTGTGAGGCGATCGCCGAGGCGACCGCGCCGCAGCTGTCGTGCCCGAGCACGAGGATGAGGGGGATGTGCAGGACGGCCACCGCGTACTCCAGCGAACCCAGCACCGAGCCGGAGACGACCTGGCCGGCGTTGCGGATGACGAACGCATCGCCCAGCCCGAGGTCGAAGATGATCTCTGCAGCCAGGCGGGAGTCGGAGCAGCCGAAGATCGCCACCACGGGCTCCTGACCGCCGGCGACCGACTCGCGGCGCGTCACATCCTGGTGGGGATGCTGCGGCTCGCCCGCGATGAAGCGGGCGTTGCCCTCGAGCAACGCGGTCCAGATCTTTGCGGGGCGTGTGGTGGGCACTACTTTTCTCCTCCGAGTGAATGGATCTGGTCGACGAGCGACGACGCCACCGTGCGGAACTCGGTGTCGTCCGCCGTGCCGGACAGGATGACCGTGCTGTCGCCCGCGTGAGCGACCAGGGCGTAGTCGACGTTGCCGTCGTGCGAGCCCGAGGCGCGATGGTCGTAGACGTCCCACCTGATTCCGTCGATGTCGCGCGTCCCCGTGATGACCGACTTCTCCACCTGGTCGGAGACCCAGCTGTCGTTGGCGCCGAAGCCCTGCGTGACACCGATGAACTGCTGCTTCGGGGTGATCAGGCCGATGTACCAGGAGTCGACCTTGTCGGCGGTCTTGGTGCGCAGCTCCGCGTTGTTCGACGTCCAGCCGGAGGGGAGCTTCGGCACGAGCAGCGGATCCGGTTCGCTGCCCTGTGCCTGCTGGGCCGCGGCCGCGTAGTCCACGGGCGGCCGGGTCGCCGACGGGTTGCCGCGCGGCACGACCAGGATGATGACCGCCACGAGCGCGAGCGTCGCGATGAGGGAGTAGACGAGGTTGTTGATCGTCTGCCGGTTGCGATGGTTCGCCGAGTTCTCCGCCTTGCGGGCGGCGGTCTCCTCCGGCGTCTCCGGGCGGCCGAGCTCGGCGACCACCGCAGGTGGCTTGGTGCGAGGGCTCATTCGCTCGCGGCTTCTGACACGCTCTGCGACGTGCCGGCGCCGGCTCGCGCCGCGTCCAGCCGTGCCTTCGCGCCGATCAGCCACTCCTCGCAGTGCCGGGCCAGCGCTTCGCCGCGCTCCCACAGAGCGATGGACTCCTCGAGGGTCGACGTGCCCTGCTCCAGCTCGGTGACGACGCGGATCAGCTCGTCGCGCGCCTCCTCGTAGCTGAGCGTGCTGAGCGGATCCCCCGCGGGGGTCGTCTCTGAAGTGGGCATGACATCCATTCTATTTGGCCCGCTGAGGGTCCGCTGGAGCCTCTGAATGTAAGCCAGCCTGTGGAGGAACGTCAGCCTGTGGACGAACGGCGGCTTGTGGAGGAACGGCCGGCGAGGGGAGCTCGTCTCCCGCGGTCGCGGCCAGCGAGCCGCCGGAGACCGTGAGGCGCAGGGCGGTGCCCGCCGGCGCCTCCGCCGGCTCGGTCACCACGTGTCCGGCCGCCGTCTGCACGATGGCGTAGCCGCGGTCGAGGGTTCCCTGTGGGGAGAGCGCCCGCAACTGCCCGCGCAGCTCTGCGACGCGGGTGGTCTCGCGGTCGACGCACCGGCCGACGAGCTCCGTCCCCCGGGAGACGTACCGAGTGAGCTCCTGGGCCCGCGCATCCACGATCCACCCGGGGGAGGCGAGGACGGGGCGCGTGCGCAGGTGCCCGATCCGGTCGATCTCGTGTGCGATCAGGTGGGTGACCCGCATCCCGATCCGGGCGCGCGCCTGCTGCACGCGCGCCAGTTCCTCGGCGACGTCCGGGACGACCCGCTTCGCCGCATCGGTGGGAGTGGAGGCGCGCAGGTCGGCCACCTCGTCGAGGAGCGGCCGGTCGGCCTCGTGCCCGATGGCACTGACGATGGGCGTGAGGGCCGCGGCCGCCGCGCGCACCAGCCGCTCGTCGCTGAAGCCGAGGAGGTTCTGGAAGTCGCCGCCGCCCCGGGCGACGATGATGACCTCGACCTCGGGGTCGGCATCCAGCGTCCGGATGGCGGAGACGACCTCGGCGACCGTCCGCTCGCCCTGCACCGCCGCGTGCACCACGCGGAACCGCACCTGCGGCCAGCGCAGCTGCGCGTTGCGCAGCACATCCTTCTCGGCGTCCGAGTCCTTGCCCGTCACGAGGCCGATGGTGTGCGGCAGAAAGGGGAGGCGCTTCTTGCGGTCGAGCCCGAACAGCCCCTCGGCGGCGAGCTGCTGCCGCAGCCGCTCCAGCCGCTCGAGCAGGTCGCCGAGGCCGACGTGCTTCATGTCGTAGACGTGCATGGTCAGGGTGCCGCCCTTGACCCAGAAGTTCGGCTTGATCGCCGCGACCACGCGGTCGCCCTGTTTCAGATCGGCCGGGATGCGCGCCTTCACGGACGACCAGATCGTGAAGCTGATCGTGGCGTCCTCGTCGAGGTCCTTGAGCTTGCCGTAGACGTTGCCCCCGGAGGTGCCCCACTGTGTGATCTCGCCCTCGACCCACGCTGTGCCGAGCCGCTCGATCCATCCCTTGATCTTGTTGTTGAGCAGGGCGACCGGCCACGGCGCGTCGACGGTCGGGGGAGCCGGCTGCATGGTGACGGTCGAGGGCTGTGCGGTGCCGCTGTCGGCGACCTGAGTCACAAGCGCCCTCCCATTCCGTCTCCAGTGTGCTCACGTAGGATCGATCGGGTGAGCGACACAACCATCAGCCTCCCGATTCCCCGTATGCCGGGGGTGAGGGGCCGGCTTCAGGATAACCCGGTCCTCGGACATAAGCGGGTGCTGCTGGCCGCTCCCCGCGGCTACTGCGCCGGTGTGGACCGCGCGGTCGTGGCTGTGGAGAAGGCGCTCGAGCTGTACGGTGCGCCGGTCTACGTACGCAAGCAGATCGTCCACAACGTGCACGTCGTCTCCGAGCTGGAACGGCAGGGCGCGATCTTCGTCGACGAGGTGGATGAGGTCCCGCCTGGGGCGCACGTCGTCTTCTCGGCGCACGGGGTGTCGCCGGCTGTCGTGAATGCGGCCGCCGACCGTGGCCTGCTCGCGATCGACGCGACCTGCCCGCTCGTCACCAAGGTGCACCGGGAGGCGGTGCGGTTCGCGCGCGACGACTTCGAGATCCTGCTCATCGGCCACGCCGGCCACGAAGAGGTCGAGGGCACGGCGGGCGAGGCGCCCGAGCACGTGACCCTGGTGAACGGCCCGGACGACGTGGATTCGATCGTCGTGAAGGACCCGGAGAAGGTCGTCTGGCTCTCGCAGACCACGCTCTCGGTGGACGAGACGATGGAGACGGTGCGCCGCCTCCGCGAGCGTTTCCCGCACCTGCAGGACCCGCCGAGCGACGACATCTGCTATGCGACGCAGAACCGCCAGGTGGCCATCAAGAAGGTCGCCGAGCAGGCCGACCTCGTCATCGTCGTCGGCTCGGCCAACTCCTCCAACTCGGTCCGCCTGGTGGAGGTCGCCCTCGAGTACGGAGCGTCGGCCGCGTACCGCGTCGACTACGCGAGCGAGATCAAGCAGGAGTGGCTGGACGGCGTCGCCTCCGTCGGTGTGACGAGCGGC
The DNA here is from genome assembly GCA_051962155.1 of Leifsonia sp. GTDB lineage: Bacteria > Actinomycetota > Actinomycetes > Actinomycetales > Microbacteriaceae > Leifsonia. Next base: position 16,187 of record JBQCCO010000020.1, read on the forward strand.
GCGTCCGTTCCCGAGGTGCTCGTGCAGGAGGTGCTGGACGACCTCGCCGGCGCCGGCTACCGCGACGTGCAGCAGGTCAAGACGGCAGAGGAGGACCTCATGTTCTCGCTGCCGAAGGAGCTCCGCAAGGACATCACCGGCAAGCAGGACGCGCGGGCGCTCGGCGGCCGCGTGCACTGAGCGCGACGGGATTTCTCCCTCAGCCCGCGCGCGAGGTTCCGCTCAGGATGTCGTCGGCGTTGTCCGAGATCCACTCCATCAGGGGCAGCAGGTGTGTGGTCACGTCCCGGCCGCGCTCGGTCAGGCTGTAGTCGACCCGTGGCGGGACGGTCGGCTGAGCAGTGCGCAGGACGAAGCCGTCCTTCTCGAGGGTCCGGAGCGTCTGGGCCAGCATCTTCTCGCTGATGCCCTGCACGGTCCGGCGCAGCTCACCCCAGCGCAGGTCGCTCTGCGAGAGCGCGACGAGGATGAGGACGCCCCAGGTGCTGGTGATGTGATTGAGCACGATGCGGCTCGGGCACTCCGAGGGGAGCACGCCATCGGTGAAGCCGTGCCCGTTCAACGCCTGAATTCCGGTGTCCACGTCAGTAGCTTACCAAAAAGTGGGTACCTCCCTTCGGGAAGTATTGTGAGAGCCTGCCGGTTGCCGATCACGAACAACCGAAAGGAACCCCCACATGACCATCGTCATCACCGGCGCGACCGGGCAGCTCGGCCGTCTCGTCATCGAGTCCCTCCTCGAGCGCGGAATCCCCGCCTCCGACCTCCGCGCTCTGGGGCGCAATGCCGACCGGCTCGCTGCCTTCGCAGCACAGGGCATCGACACCCGGGTCATCGACTTCGCGCAGCCCGAGACTCTGGATGCCGCGTTCAGCGGCGCCGACGCCCTCCTTCTCGTGTCCGGTTCGGAGGTCGGCCAGCGGCTGCAGCAGCACCGCAACGCGATCGACGCGGCCGTCCGCGCCGGCGTCGGCCGCGTGGTCTACACCAGTGCGTCGAAGGCGACGGACACCGACCTGGTGGTCGCTCCCGAGCACGCCGAGACCGAGCGGTTGCTCGCCGCGTCGGGCCTGCCGGTCACGGTGCTGCGCAACAACTGGTACACCGAGAACTACCTCGGCACGCTCGACACCGCAGCCGCGACCGGCGAGATCGTCGGAAGCGCGGGGGAGGGCCGCGTCGCCAGCGCCACTCGCGCCGACTACGCCGAAGCGGCCGCCGTCGTCCTCACCACGCCGGGCCACGAGGGCGCCGTGTACGAGCTGAGCGGTGACACCGCATGGACCTTCGCCGACCTGGCCGAGGTGGCCAGCGAGCTGCTCGGCCGGGAGGTCGTCTACCGGCCGGTGAGCCCGGAGGAGCACGGAAGCATCCTGACCGACGTGGGTCTGGACGCCGGCACCGCCGGTTTCGTGGTCGCGCTCGACGGCAACATCCGGGATGGAGCGCTTGCAGAGGCCACGCCGACGCTGCGGGAGCTGATCGGCCGCCCGACGACGCCTCTGGCGGACGGGCTGGCTCAGGCGCGCGCGGCGGCCTGAACCTCGGGTCACCCCGCCGGCGCTACGGGGTCGTCGTCGGCGTCGGCGGGGTCGTGGGCGTCGGCGGGGTCGTCGGCGTCGTCGCCGGCGGGGTGACGCCGCTGTAGAAGCTCAGCAGGGCGGGGTCCGTGGCAAGCACCGCGCCCGAGAAGATCAGCAGCACCGTCATCGCGACGATCCCGGCGACGAGCGGCACCCAGAACGCCAGGCGGCGCTTCATGAGCAGCCACGCGGCGATCACTGCCGAGACCGCCCAGACGACGCCCAGGATGATCGAGCCCACGAGGATCAGTGTGCTGACGACCGGGGCGGGCGTGTAGTCGCCGAGGTCGTTCGTGGTGTGCAGCAGCTGCATGGATGCGGTGATCCCCTGCAGCCCGGTGATCGAGTACAGCATCCCGAAGAAGCCGAAGACGGTGAGCATGACGGTGAGGGTCACGTTCCAGGTGGGCACGGGCCGGCCCGTCGCGCTCGACTCACCGCCCGGACCCGGATGACCGCCCGGGCGCGGCACACCGCCCGGCTGCGACTCGCCGAAGCGAGGAAGCGGCGCACCCGCCGGCGCCTCCGACGGCTCGTCGCGTGGCGCCGGGCGCGAGGTGTCGAGCCGGTCGGCGTCGGCCGGCGGATG
>JBQCCO010000021.1:0-4005 GCA_051962155.1 Leifsonia sp.
CCCGGTCCGTGCGTCCTCGACGGCGAGATCGTCGTGCCCACCGGCGAGCCCGGGAAGCAGCGGCTGGACTGGGAGGCGCTGTCGCAGCGCATCCATCCGGCCGCCAGCCGGGTGAAGCTGCTGTCCGAGAAGACACCGGCCACCTTCGTGGCCTTCGACCTGCTCGCGATCGGCGACGAGTCGTTCGTCGACCGGCCCTTCGCCGAGCGGCGGGCCGCGCTGGAGGAGTTCGCCGGCGACCTCCCGGCTCCCATCGCGCTGACCCGCACGACGACCGATGTGGACGTCGCCCGCCACTGGCTGGTGGAGTTCGAGGGCGCCGGCCTCGACGGTGTCGTCGCGAAGCCGTTCTCCGGCGTCTACGCGCCGAACAAGCGCACGATGCTCAAGATCAAGCACCACCGGACGGCCGATGTCGTCGCGCTCGGCTATCGCATCCATAAGAGCGGTCAGGGCGTCGGCTCGCTGCTGGTCGGGCTCTACGGCGACGACGGGATGCTGCGCAACGTGGGCGGGGTCTCCGCATTCAGCGACGCGAGACGACTCGCGCTGATCGACGAGCTTGCGCCGCTGGTCGAGCGCGACGAGAGCGGCGAGGCCGTCACCGGCGAGACCGACCGCAGCCGGTTCTCCTCCGGCAAGGACGTCTCGTTCGTCCGCCTCCGGCCCGAGCGCGTGCTCGAGGTGCGATACGACCAGATGGAGGGGATGCGGTTCCGCCACACCGCCCAGTTCGAGCGGTGGCGCCCCGACCGGGAGGCGTCCTCGTGCACCTTCGACCAACTCGACCGCCCGATCGCCTACGACCTCGCCGACGTCCTGACCTGACCCCCACCATCGAGTCCGCACAGACTGCACGCCCGGGCGGCGTGTCGTGTGCAAGCTCTGCGGACTCGATGGTGGTTGCGCGGGCGGGCCGTGCCCGGGTGGTTGCGCGGGCTGCCCGCGGGTGGTTGCGTGGCGCATATGGCGGACGAGGAACGGCCGGGGGCGGAGCGCTTCCTGCCGGAGGCGCGCGACCTGCAGAGCCTGCGGGCGGCGGCGCCGGACTGCCGCGGCTGCGAGCTGTACCGGGACGCGACGCAGATCGTCTTCTCCTCGGGACACGCGCGGACCGCCCTCGCCCTCGTGGGCGAGCAGCCGGGCGACCGGGAGGACGTCGAGGGGGCGCCGTTCGTCGGGCCGGCGGGGCGCATCCTCGATCAGGCGCTGCGGGACGCCGGTATCGACCGCGACGAGGTCTACCTGACCAACGCGGTCAAGCATTTCCGCTTCCACCGCCAGGGAAAGCGGCGCATCCATGAGAAGCCGGCCGTCGGGAACATCGTGGCGTGCCACCCGTGGCTGGAGGCGGAGCTGGACGCGGTCCAGCCCCAGGTCGTCGTCTGCCTGGGCGCCACGGCCGGACGGAGTGTGCTCGGCCGGACGACCCGCATCCAGCAGGAGCGGGGACGCCTCCAGGAATCGCCCGAGGGCCGTGCGGTGCTCGTGACCACGCACCCGTCCGCGCTCCTACGACTGAAGGACGACCCGGGATGGGATGCCGCGTACGACGCGTTCGTCTCCGATCTGGAGGCTGCGGCGAAAGCGGCAAAAGCGGCGAAAGCGCCGAAGGCCGCCGGCACCGCAAAGGCGACCGCAACCGCGACGGACCGCTAGGCCTTCTTCGCCCGGCTCGGCTGCACGCGCGGCGGCTCCCCCGGCATCTTCGGGTAGTCGGGCGGGAACGGCAGCTCGCCCAGCCCGTTCGAGAGGTCGCGCTCCCACCACTCGAGCAGGACGTCGACGGTACCGGGCTCGGAACCGAAGTCCTCCCACGGATCGCCGACCGTGCGCAGGCGTTCCGGCATGGTCAGCACCGTGAAGTCCGCGGGGTCGACGTGCTCCAGCTCGTCCCAGGTGATCGGTGCGGAAACCGAGGCGTGAGGCAGCGGCCTCGGGCTGTACGCGCCGGCCATGGTGCGGTCGCGGTTCGCCTGGTTGAAGTCGACGAACACCCGCTCGCCGCGCTCCTCCTTCCACCACGCCGTGGTGACGCGGTCGGGCATCCGCCGCTCCAGTTCCCGGGCTGCGGCGATGACCGCGTGGCGCACCTCGAGGAACTCGCGCGACGGTGTGATCGGCGCGAAGACGTGGAGGCCGCGGTTGCCGGAGGTCTTGATGTACGCTGTGAGCCCCGCATCCCGCAGCACCGTGCGCAGCTCGATCGCGGCAGGGACAGCGTCCGCGAACCCCGTGCCGGGCTGCGGGTCGAGGTCGATGCGCAGCTGGTCCGGATTGTCCGAGTCCTCTGCGCGGGAGGGCCACGGATGGAACACCACCGTGTTCATCTGGGCCGCCCACACCGCCGCCGCCGGCTCATCGATGACCAGCTGGGGATGCGACCGGGCGCTCGGGTAGACGACGTTCACGGAGCGCACGTACTCCGGGGTTCCGCGCGGCGGGTTCTTGGAGAAGAACTGCTCGCCGTCGATCCCGTCGGGGAATCGCTGCAGGGACACCGGCCGGTCGCCGTTCGCGCGCACGAAGGCGTCGCCCACCTCGACGAGGTACTTCGCGAGGTCCAGCTTCGTGATCCCCGGCTCGGGGAAGATGACCCGGTCAGGGCTGGAAATGCGCACCTCCCGATCGCCGTGGGGCCCGGGGACCGTGAGCACAACCGCATCGCCTGCCATGCGTCGACACTATCGCCCGAACCACGGGTGACGGCGATGTGAATTCCTTGTGCGATGGCGCGGGCCCGCTTGAACCGCGTCTCAAGTGCGACAGAATGACAGACGAGGGCCCGCATCCACGCCGGCCGCGTCGAGTGGTTCGAGAAGAGGTGCATGACCCTGAGGATCGTGAGCTACAACCTGCGCAAGCACGCGGCGAGCGGTGAGCTGACGGGGATCGCCGAGGCATACGACGTCGACGTCCTGTGCCTCCAGGAATGCGACAGCGAAGCCCTCCCCGAACGGCTGCACCACTTGGTGCTCGCCGACAGCACGCGCGCCAACCGGCTCGGGCTCGCCGTGTATGTGCGCGACGACCGCTACGAGATCCTCCACAGCCAGGTGTTCGCCGTGCAGAAGTCGCTGCACGACCGCGTGCTCGCCCCGGCGAACGAGCGCCTGCTCGCCGTCCACCTCCGCGACAGGGACAACGGCGAGGACATCCTCGTCGGCTCGTTCCACGCGGCCCCCCTGACGGCGCTCAACTCGCTGCGACGCAAGCAGATCGCCTCCGCCCACGACGGGATGCGCTCGCTCTCCCCCGACACCCCCGCGGTCATGGTCGGCGACTTCAACTATCCATGGTTCATCCGCGGCCTCGAGCGGCACCTCACCACCTCCGGTTACGCGCTGAAGCGGACGACGGAGCCGACCTACCTGCGCTACAAGTTCTTCTCCGGCTACTTCGACTTCGTCACGTCGACCGGTTTCGAGATCCAATCGGTGGATGTGCTGCCCGCCGGCGCGTCCGACCATCGCGCGATCCGGCTCGACGCCGAACTCGCGGCCTGACCCTCGGGACCTGACTCTCCGGCGCACCGGCCCGCCGCGATTCGTCACGAATGTGCGCGTGCAGCGCCGCCAAGCGACCATTCGTCACGAAGTGCGCTGGGCGTCTCCGCTCGCCCGAGTCGGCGGCCGGGCGTACGGTGAACGCATTCCGACGACGAGGTGGTGTCGATGGAGGTTCCTGCATGGCTCACGGGATGGCTGGCCTGCGACGAGTACACGATCGACCGTGAGGTGATCGAGAGCGGCGTCGCCGCTCTCTACGTGGTCGCGTTCGTGTCGGCTGTGAACCAGTTCCCGGCCCTGCTCGGCGAGCGCGGCCTCCTGCCGGTGCGACGGTTCCTGCGGCATCCCTACGCCAGGAAGCAGCCGACGCTGTTCCGGTGGCGCTACTCCGACCGGCTGCTGCGGACGGTGGCGTGGACCGGCGCCGTCCTCTCCGCACTCGTCGTCGTGGGCGTTCTGCAGCCGGCTCCCACGTACGTGTTCGTCCCGGTGTTCC
>JBQCCO010000022.1:0-4481 GCA_051962155.1 Leifsonia sp.
CGTATGTCGTCTACAGCGTCGGTTGTCTCGACCCAAATAGACCGGATCTCGGAGTGGGGATGCCACCCGAGCCTCGAGGAGGCGGCTTGTCCGGCTAGAGCACGGGCCGCCAACCATGCAACAACTCTCGCTTGGTAGTCGACCCCGAGCACCGTCGCGGCGCCCCCTGACGGTGCCATGGATTCTCCTCACCTATCCGAACAAGTCCCAATCTTGCCGCGTCAATGCGAGGCGGCCCCGGAGGGTCGCTTCGGAAGTTTCGTCCAGCCGGCATCAGGGAAGGGGAATGCGCCCTCCGCTGTTCTGCATCACTTGGTGAGTTCATGGCCTCTAGGGACCCAGAAGCACGCGCCGAATGTAGTGCACGGTGTTCGTAGAAACTCGTCCCCATATAGACGTGCTCCGGCGCCCTCGATAACCGTGATGTGGAGCGCCGGATCGCTCGTAGTGGTTAAGCGCGAGCGTCAATTGGACGTCCTCAACGTCCGCTCTTCGTAGGTGGATCGCGGAGGGTCGGGGCAAACTGGTTGCGTGAGCACAGAGACGCCGCTGCCGAGGCCCTGGGGAGTGTCGGGCCAGGAAGCCATCGAATTGTGTCGAGAGTGGATGATTCACCTCGGGGCGGAAGACACCTGCATGGCGGAGGCCGCTGCTCGCGGTGTATGTGACCTATACAGCAGCCGCTTTCTTGCCTGGGTGGACAATAGACAACACAATCTTGGGGTTGAGACAGTCGAAATGGCGGCCAGCGTCGCTTCGGTGGACGGTCGGCATCCCTTGGTTTTTGTGCCCGGGGGAGTCCTCCCGAGCGCACAGGACCTTGCAGATGAGCTTGGAGTCGCACTCCTGCGCTTTGACGCCCGCAACGCCGACCTCGACGGCGCGAACCTTCTAGGTCGGCGGGTCAGAGCGAGCGGGCTTATGTGAGCTAGTCCGCGTGCTCACCTGACCGTGAGACCCGAGGAATGGTCGTTCGAGCCTGAACGAACGGGTCCGGTCTCGGGCAAAGCCGCACGCCTCAACTCAATCCGAGCCGCCGCGCGCGATTTGTCGATCGTCTCTTCTTCTACGCCGCGCTGCATTGTTTCGACAAGCTGCGACGTCGCAGATGCCTCGGAAGGAGCCACGACGACAGCGATGTTGTTCTCCTTGCCGCGTGTGAGACCGACATACAAGCCCGCGGCATCTACCCCAGGTCCGACCCACGACAAATCCGTGGTCTCTCCTTGAACTCCATAAACGGTCGTGGCATACGCCAAGTGAAGATGCGAGCCCGCGTAGTCGTGCGTGATCTTGCGGAGATCTGTTGAATCGCTGGCCGAGGCTAGCGTCACATGCTGGGCAGTGACGCCCTTCACGACCCAGTTCTGGCGATTCTGGACATCCGCGCCGCTGTCGTTTCGTCGGGTCTGTACGACGTCACCGACGAAGATAGGCTGACCCGATTGCCCAGAGACCACCTTCGTCGTGTCAACCGTTCCGTTCGCGATCCGTTGACTTTGGATGTCCTCGCACACCGCCTGAGCCTCGGCATGAGTGGCCGTGACCAGGGCGATGGCCTGATGGTTGCGGGCTGCGACGAACCAAGCGTTGACCATCGCTTCGCGAGCTTCGACCTCCGAGGTTGTGAGGACGACATGGCCAGATTGAACCAAATTGGTGGCGGTCTGCTCCGCCTGCTCAGCACCCTCAGACCTGCGCAACTTCAGGCTGAAATCGCCCCATCGTGGATCTTTGAATCTATGGACTGTGAGTAGCTCGACTTGGCGGGTAGCTCGGCGCCAAAGCAGAGCCATCGCGCCTGAGTGGCCAACCGGGAGAGCCTGGTACTGGTCGCCGACCAGTGCGAGCCCTGCGCCCGTTCGACCGACGACCTCCAGAAGCGCATTGGCGGCTTCCATGTCGAGCATTCCGGCCTCGTCGACAACGACACGGTCGCCGGGCCGAATCCGTATGCGCGGACCTTCATATGGGTGTCCAGTGGTTGGGTCGGGGTCCCCAATTTGGAGGCAAGACCATACGGTCGCGCCGGCACGGTTGCTATTCCATCGCCATCCGTAGTCGTGAAGAAGCTGGTGCAGTGAAGACGAGGCGCTCCCCGTCTCACGACCTGCTACGGCAGAAGCCTTCTTTGTGGGCGCGACGATGATCATGGCGCGGCCTCGCCGTTGTAGTGCCGAGCCGGCCACCTTGAGCATGGTCGTCTTACCTGTACCGGCTGCGCCCGCGACTGCGACGATTCGGTCCGAACCTGCGATCGAGGAGGCGCCTTCCAGTTGTCCTTCGTCCAATGCCCGACTCGGCTCGATAGCACTCGCGACAGCCGTGACCTCGCCGGCAGGGAGGAGCTTGCCTGGCGAAGCAAGCGACTCTGTGCGTTGGTCGATGGTGGTTTTGAGTGTTGCGGTGGAGGTCGCCATGCGTCGCTTGATGTGCGCCGGAATACCCGTCTCCGACAGGAGCGTCACTGTATGCGTTCGGAGGGCGAGCGAAATCACTTCGTCGACGACTTCCGTGAGCTGAGAGCGGTCTGCGATCAACCCGGATGCGGCAATCGCTCGGATTGCGCCCGCTCGGACGTCCATGTCGCTGAACCTGCCCCCTGTTCCCGTCGACCTGTGATCCGCATCCACGATCGCCTTCGCCGCGAGCAGCTCACGGTCGAGGTCCTCGATGGATGCCGAACGGGTCTGGGCGGCGCTCCGCGCCCCGGCGAATCCCGGATCGGCATGCAGGAGTTCGGCCGTCACAACGGAGGCCCAATCCTCCTCGTTCAACAGTCCCGGCTTATTCGGCCGGCCAGCCGCCCACGCCCACTGATCGATCTGAGTCAGCACGGTCGCGGAAGGCTCCTCGTCGGGGTGTTGTACCTTCCACTGCCGGAGGCGCGCCGCTCTATTCGATTCGATCTGCGCGGAGCGCTTCGACAGCGGCCGCACCAGATGCTGCAGCTGGGCGATCTCGCCGTCCGAGTTCAGCGTGAACCCCTTGGCAGCCAGCGCGGTGATCCAGGCTGGGTCGGTCTTGGAGGCAAGGTCACCTTCGGCGTTCACAACGTTCTGGAACCGGAGCGCGACGCGAGTGTCGACGTTGGACCACTTCCCGTCGAGACCTTGAACCTTGACGTTCAGCCACAGGTGGCGGTGCTTGTGCGGGTCCAGCGAGCGCGACCGTTCGTGTCGGAGTTCGACGACCTCGACGCGAGCGAGGTCCTCGCGGATGGCGCCCTGCTTCCCCCGGCGTGCGTTGAGCTCGGTCTGCCAGAGTTTGATGATCCGATCCCGCAGCCGGTCTTGCAGATCCTCGTACGCGGCCGCCAACTCCGGATCCAGCATCGCCGCGATCGAGAACGACTTCGGCGCGTTGATCGTCGCATCCAGAATCAGATCGGCGACCGGCGACTCCAGATCACGGCCGCGACGCTCACCGGTGAGCGGGTCGACACCGTCGACCCAGTCCTTCAGCTGCGAGCGTGAGAGGAGGTCATCACGGATGGCGCCGTTCTCGACGATGTACCGGGTCATCAGGGCGTCCGCGTAGCCGGCCGCGGCCAGTGCGCCGTCCGCGGTCTTGGCCGTCAGGGTGGCGTCGCAGACGCCGCCGAAGGCGTAATGCACCGCCTGCTTGACCCCCTGGGCTGCCTGTCCGCGCTTCCAGCGCGCCACTCCACCTCTCACACTTAGAACTTCCGGTTGCGCGCGCTATTTGGCGCGCACGGAGCGCGCACACTCGAAGAGTGCCTACGTGCATTCGCTCCTTCTCCCTTGTTCCCTCTCTTCTCCTTCTAACCTTGGTCTTCTCTTTCGTTCTTCCTTGCTTGTTCGTTCTCTCCTTCATTTCCTCCTCATTTGTTCCTTCCTTCCATCGGTTCTCTCGCCTCCTTTTCTCCGCCCCGGCCGGCGCGGAGAGTCGCGTGTACGAGACGTCGCTGCGCTTCTAGTCGTCGGTATCGATGATCTCGACGATCGCGCGAACGGTCTTCAGTGCGCGTGCGGCAGTGTCGCGGATGACAGCGGTGTCTTCATCAGCCCACCCGGCGATGTAACCGATGCTGTACGCGCTGGTGTCGAAGCCGATGAGGGCGGCAACGATGAATGCGACCGACTCGGCTTCTACCTCCATACGGCCGCGGTGGGCCGCGATACTCCTCCACGCTGTCGATGTGGCGCAGCTCGATGTGTGCCGTCTCGTGGATGAGTGTCTTCGCTGCTTGTTCCGCGGCGAGGTTCTCGGCCAGAGTCACCCGGTGCGATTCGGGATCGGTGTAGCCGCTGACGCTGCTCAGGGGTTCGCGATGGAGACTCCATGCGTGTGACTGGAGGTGGGCGGTCGATGGGGTGATGATGCCGAGGTCGTCGTTGCCGACGAGTCGATGAGTTGGGTCTTCCGGCAGCGGTTTGGCTCCCTCGAGCGGCTCTGTGTGGGCGATATCGAAGACCGACAGAGTGGGGAAGTAGCGCAGCACACGCGCCTCGCTCTCG
>JBQCCO010000023.1:0-5090 GCA_051962155.1 Leifsonia sp.
CGCAGCATCACGCTTTCGCCGGACAACGACAGTGTGATCGACGGCACCGCGGCCATCGAGTTCCGTTCCTACGAGCCGGGAACCAACCGGATCGTCGTCAGTGGAGACGGCCTGGCTCCTGCCGAGGTCACGATCGTGGCGACGGGCGATCCGGTCGAGGGAGGCCGGCCCCGGCGGCTGATGACTCCGGCGCCGTACGTGACCGAACCACCTCGCGCTGCCGGTAAGACGTCGCTCGCGGCCTACCGGCCGGTAGCGACCAGCAGTGCGGCGCCCGGGTACGAAGGCAGCCACGTCACCTCGGCGGGCAGCGGATCGGCATGGCGACCGGGAACACAACGGCCGGGTGAATGGATCATGGCCGACCTGGAGTTCCCCTACGACGTCGGACGGATCGATGTCGTGTTCGCGGAGAAGCCCACCGATCCGTGGGTCCTCGAGACGACGGTCGACTCGCGGACGTTCCATCGCATCCACGTCGACGACGCGGAGGGATGCGCCCTCTCGATCAGCGCGGAGTTCGAGGCGAGGAAGGTTTCAGCCGTTCGGATCCGGTTCCCGCAGCGGCCGGCGTCTGTCGCGGAGATCCGCGTCTACTGACCCGCAGCGTCGAGTACCTCTGCCATCGCGACGCGCTCGCCCCTGCTGGCAGACAGCACTGCCGCCTCCACCATGGCGAGCGATGGGATGTTGCGATGGATCTCACCCGACGGTTCTACACCGCTCCTGAGAGCGCCGACGAATTCGCTCAGCGATCCAGCGATCTCCTCGCGCAGCTCGCGATCGTCGCCGGTCTCTCCGAGATCGACCACCTCCGCGGCGATCGAGAGCGAGGGCATGTTCTCGCCATCCCACAGAGCCGTGCCCTGCTCGCTCGACGCGCGCCATTCCCCGTTCCACGACGTCTCGAGTGATCGGCTGACCCAGCTGCCCTGATAGACGAAGCGGGTTCCGGACGCGAACTCGAAGATGACCGCGGCTGCGGCATCACCGCTGAACCAACTCCACGAAGGGTTGAAGGAGTCCGCATAGACGGAGATCGGGTCCTCGTCCAGAAGGTAGCGCGCGACGTCGAATGCGTGGATGGACATGTCCACCAGAAGCGGTGAAGCCATTTCCTCCCTGAAGCCGCCGAAGTGCGGGGCTCTGAAGAACTGGTGGGTGAGGATGCCGATATGCCCGAGTCGCGTCAGTGCCGCCTTGTAGGCAGCGAGCGTTCGGTAGTACCGGCGCGACTGACTGATCATCAGCAGCTGCCCTGTCGCCTCGGAGATGGCGGCTAGGGAGAAGGCCTCCGCAACTGTCGGGGCGGCCGGCTTCTCCGAGAGGACGGGCAGCCCCAGAAGCATGGCCTCCCGATCGACCGAGTAGTGCGCGGCCGGCACGGTCACATTGAGGACCGCGTCGGGAGCGGTCGACACGAACAATTCGGTGATGCTGCGCGCGCAGGGCACATTCGAGAAGCCGGCTTCGCGTGCGGCCGCCTTCGCGCCGGCCAGATCGAGGTCGACCAGGCCGATCAGCTCGACTTCGGGCGCGTCCCGGAGAGCTCGGAGCCACGCTTTCCCCATGCCGCCGGCGCCGACCTGAATGATCCGGATCACCCGGTTGGGGTCGTCGATGGTCGTCCACCTCATCCGTGGAAGAAGTCGTGACGGCGTTGCTGGGCGTCGTCTTCGAGGAAGAGTCGCACGACAGGACCCGCGGCCGTCGGCGACTGCGCCGGCAGGGTCACATCCAGCGACTCGGCGGATCGCTCCCAAGCGACGTCTTCGGAGGAACCGAGGACTCGAATCTCCCGGATCGCCCGAGTGAGGAGGCCGGACCCGGTTCCGAACGATCGGATCCGCGCTACGCCGTCCTCCGGCTGCGCGAGCAATGTCGCGTAAACGTAGTCGCCGGTGACATGGGTCCGTGTTGTGAAGCGGACGTCGGCACTCGTGTATTCGGGCGAGGAACTGTCGACGAATGAGCCGGCCGACACCTGGGTGGGGCCCTCGGCGGGAGTGATCCACGGCCGGCTGCCGTAGATCGCTTCCCCGTTGCGGGCCAGCCACGCCCCGACGGCGGTGAGGAGCTGACGTTCCTCGTCTGCAATGGTGCCGTCGGGCTTCGGCCCGACGTTCAGCAGGAGCACGCCGTTCTTCGAGACGGTGTCGGCAAGCTCCGCGATCAGCTCGTGCGCGCGCTTGTAGTCGTGTCCCTCGACCCAGCTCCACGAGGTCCGCGACACGGACGTGTCGTTCTGCCAGACGTCGTCGCGGATGCCGCCCATGGCGCCACGTTCGATGTCGTAGACCGCGCTGCCCGGCGCGAACGAGTTCCACTTGAAGTTGATGACGACCTCACGACCCCACTCGGCAGCGCGGTTGTAGTAGTACGCAGCGAAGCGCCGCAGATAGGGCTCGAACGCAGCGGACTCGATCCACCAATCGAAGTAGAAGATCTGCGGGCGGTACTTGTCGACGATCTCGACACATCTCAGCAGCCAGTCCTCGAGGAAGCGCTCATTCGGCGCGATCTCCTCGCGCTGGGCCGGCCCGTAGAAGTCCGCGTAAGCGGGATCGCGGACGTCGGAGTCGAACCGGCTGCCGCCGTTCATGAAGAACCAGTGCTCGGCGCGGTGACTCGAGGCGCCGAGAACCATCCAGGCGCGATCCACCGCGTCGCCGAGCCGGCGGAAGACGTCCTGTCGCGGGCCCATCTGCGTCACGCTCCACCGCGAACGATCGGTGTCGTACAGGGCAAAACCGTCGTGATGCTCAGCCACCGGCACCACGAACTGCGCGCCCGCCTCCTTGAACAGGGCGGCCCAGTCCTCGGGCTGGAACTTCTCCATCGTGAAGCTCGGGATGAAGTCCTTGTACCCGAACGTGCTCTGCGGACCGTAGGTGGCGACGTGATGCTCGAAGGGCTTCGTCCCCTCCAGGTACATGTTGCGGGAGTACCACTCGTCTTCGAACGCGGGAACCGAGAACACGCCCCAGTGCAGGAAGATCCCGAACTTGCCGTCCCGGTACCAGAGGGGTGCCCGATAGCGCTGAAGCGACTCCCATGTCGCGTCGTACGGCCCCGCCTCGATGACCTGCTCCACGCCGGCCAGGGCGGCCGTGTTGTCGGAGACATCGACGGTGTCGGGGAGGTCGCTCGGGTTGATCGGGGGCAACGTCATTGTGGGTCCTTCTCGATGTGGAACGGTCGCCTATACGGATGATCAAGCTCGTTCGGTGTGACGATACAGGAATCGTGATCGGATGCAAACATCCGATCTCTTGGGCCGTCAACTGTTACTATCGGCACGAGGGCGCGACTTTCGGCCCGAGAACTCGGATGTTTGGAGCAAGGATGCGTTTCGCTCGACTCGGTGAACCCGGACGGGAGGTGCCGGTCCTCGTCGAGGGCGACGCCTACTACGACATCTCGCCCATCACGGAGGATATCGCCGGCGACTTCTTCCGTGACGAAACGCACGCCCGCATCGCTGCGGCCGCGGACGCCGGCGAGTTGACCCGGGTCGACGCGGACGGCGCACGCATCGGCGCGCCGATCGCCCGTCCATCGGCGATCATCTGCGTGGGCATGAACTACGCCGCCCACGCCGCCGAGTCCGGTTCGGAACCGCCCAAGAACGTGGTCATCTTCCAGAAGACCCCCAACACCATCGCTGGGCCGAACGACGACGTCGCCATCCCTCGCGGCAGCCGGAAGACCGACTGGGAAGTGGAGCTCGGCGTCGTGATCAAGTCGCGCGCGAGCTACATCGACGGCCCCGCCGACGCGCTCTCCTACGTCGCCGGCTACGTGTTGGCCAACGACCTCTCCGAGCGCGAGTGGCAGCTCGAGATCTCCGGCGGGCAGTGGGGCAAGGGCAAGTCGGCTCCCGGGTTCTCGCCGATCGGACCCTGGCTGGTCACGCCGGACGAGGTGGACCTCTCCGACCTGCGCCTGCGCAGCTGGGTCAACGGCGAGCCCCGGCAGGACTCGACGACAGGCGACATGATCTTCGACGTGCCCTACATCGTCTGGCACCTGTCGCAGTTCATGGTGCTCGAGCCCGGCGACCTCATCCTCACCGGCACCCCGGCCGGGGTCGCGCTCTCCGGCCGCTTCCCGTATCTGAAGAGCGCGGATGTGGTCGAACTTGCGATCGACGGTCTCGGCACGCAGCGGCAGGTGTTACTGTGAGCCGCCGGCGCGTCGCCATCGTCACCGGCGGAGCGTCCGGCATCGGCGCCGCCATCACCTCCCGGCTCCGCGAAGACGGCCTGCGGGTCTTCGTCTTCGACCGCACTGCGCTGGACGAGGCGGACTCGCTGGCGGTCGACATCGCGGATGATGCCGCGGTGCGCTCGGCCGTGTCCCAGGCGGCCGAGGTCGCCGGCGGGATCGATGTCGTGGTGAATAATGCGGGCATCGGCGCCCAGGGCACCATCGAGGACAACAGCGACGAGGAGTGGCACCGCGTGTTCGACGTCAACGTGCTCGGCGCGGTTCGCGTGACCCGGGCGGCGTTGCCGTGGCTGAGAGCATCCGACTCGGCCGCGGTGGTGAACATCAGCTCCATCGTGGCAACGACCGGACTGCCGCAGCGCGCTCTGTACGGCGCGACCAAGGGGGCCATCGCGTCGCTGACGCTGCAGATGGCGGCCGACCACCTGGGCGACGGTATCCGCGTCAACAGCGTGAATCCGGGTACGGCCGACACCCCGTGGGTCCAGCGCCTGCTCGACTCGGCAGCCGACCCGGTGGCGGAGCGCGCCGCGCTCGAGGGCCGCCAGCCGCATGGACGCCTGGTGCGGCCCGAGGAGATCGCTGCGGTCGTGTCATTCCTGGTCGACCCGCGGTCGGGCTCCGTCACCGGCGCCAGTGTCGCCGTCGACGGCGGAATGGCCAGCCTTCGCCCGCGTCCGAGAGCCGGGCGAGAAGGATGACCGGGCACGGTAGAGTGGCCCGTCAATTTCCGAAGCCGGCTGAGTTGCTGGAGTTGATGCAGTTCAAGAGGCCGGAGCTGGATCTGAAGAAGCGTCGGCTGGCGTCGGCGTTGACGATCGAGGATCTGGCCCGGATCGCGAAGCGGCGGACGCCTCGGG
>JBQCCO010000024.1:0-3371 GCA_051962155.1 Leifsonia sp.
CCCTTAACCCCCCCCCTCTGGCGCCCATCCTCCCCCCATCCGCCCCCCCCCCCCCCATCTTTACCCAAATTTTTCCTGGCCGGCGGGGTGTGTGGGGGGCTGTTTTGGGGCCCTCGACGGTGGGGGAAACGGTGAGGCTCAGGCGGCGCCGCCGAGGTCGGGGAGGGTGATCGCGCGGCTGTTCGGCGGGAGATCGCGGAGGCGCTCGAGTGCGGGGGCCAGCTCGGCCGCCCAGACGCGGTAGCCCTCGGGGTTCAGGTGGAGGCGGTCCTCCGTGTAGGCGGGGTTGAGCTCGCCGTCCTCCAGCGCCATCGCGGGCCAGAGGTCGAGCCAGCCGGCGTGCACCGTCGGCGCGAACTGCCACAGGTGGCGATTGATGTCGCGGATCTGGTCGGCGAACTCGTGCCCGCGCGGCATCACGGACTGCACGAGGATGCGCGTTTCCGGCAGGTCCTTCCGCAGGGTCACGAGCACGGTCTCGATGTTGCGGACGACGTGCTCCACCGACCGGCGCCAGGCGAGGTCGTTGGTGCCGACCAGCAGCGCGATGGTCGCGGGGCGGGCGTCGATCACATCGTCGAGGCGCGCGAGCACGTCGTCGGTGGTGTCCCCCGCTGCCCCGAAGTTGCGGACGACCTCACCGGGGAGGAGCGCACCCCAATCGCCGCCCTGGGTCAGGCTGTCCCCGACCAGGGCCAGCTCACCGCGCTCCGGACTCCACCCCTGCTCCGGTCTCCACTCCTCCGGCATCCCGCACTCCCCTCGTCGTACCCCATCCTCCCCCACTACCGCGGGCAGAGGAAGGAACGGGCACGGAAAGGAGTCACCGCCGCAGCCGTCCTACAGCAACGACTTGGTGTGCCAGACCGTCTTCGTCTCGGTGAAGAACGCGATCCGGTCGAGCGACGGAGCGGCCGCGTCGGGACCGTTCTCCGGCGGGAGCACGCGCTTCAGCGTGTCGGCTGCTGCGATCTGCAGGTCCACCCAGTCGAGGTCGCCCGCACCGACCAGGTCCAGCGCGTTGACATCGGCGTGCGAGGCCAGCCAGGGCGCGATCTCGGCCGGCGAGCCGGTGAGGATGTTGACGACGCCGCCCGGCACATCGCTCGTCGCGAGAACCTCGCTCAGGCTGATCGCCGAGAGCGGGAAGCGCTCGCTGGCGATGACCACGACGGTGTTCCCCGCCACGAGCGCCGGTGCGATCGCACTGACGAACCCGAGCAGGCTGGAGTCCTGCGGCGCGACGATCGCGACGACGCCGGTCGGCTCCGGCACCGAGATGTTGAAGTACGGGCCGGCGACCGGGTTGGCGTTGCCCGCGACCTGCGCGAACTTGTCCGCCCATCCCGCGTACCAGACCCACCGGTCGATCGCCTCGTCGACCTGCGCGGCAGCGGCGGACGCCGAGACGCCCTCCGCCTTCTGGATCTCGTCGACGAACTGCGCCCGGCGGCCTTCCATCAGTTCGGCGATGCGGTACAGCACCTGGCCGCGGTTGTAGGCCGTCGCGCCCGACCAGCCGGAGACGGCGGCGCGGGCGGCGACCACCGCATCCCGGGCGTCCTTCCGAGAGGCTTTGGCCGCGTTGGCCAGGAACGCGCCGTTCGCGGTCACCACCTCGTACGTGCGGCCGGACTCGCTGCGCGGGAACGCGCCGCCGATGTAGAGCTTGTAGGTCTTCGGTACGGCCAGGCGGGTCATCGAACGGCTCCCTTGCGAGCGAGACGGGCGGGGATGGATGCGGCGGCCGGCAGCGACCGCCCGGGCACCAGATACGCGCCCAGGCCGTGCCGTCCGCCCTCGCGGCCGTAGCCGGACTCCTTGTAGCCGCCGAACGGGCTGGCCGGGTCGAAGCGGTTGAAGGTGTTCGCCCAGACCACACCGGCGCGCAGCTTGTCGGCGACGGCCAGGATGCGGCTGCCCTTCTCCGACCAGATGCCGGCCGAGAGTCCGTACGGCGTGTTGTTGGCCTTGGCGATCGCCTCCGCCGGCGTACGGAACGTCAGCACCGACAGCACCGGCCCGAAGATCTCCTCCCGGGCGATGCGGTGGCTGGTGGAGACGTTGTCGAAGATCGTCGGCGCGAACCAGAAGCCGTTCTCCGGGATGGCGCACTCTGCCGTCCAGCGCTCGGCGCCCTCCGCCTCGCCGATGTCCGAGAGCTCCCGGATGCGCTGGAGCTGCTCGGCCGAGTTGATCGCACCGATGTCGGTGTTCTTGTCGAGCGGATCGCCGAGGCGCAGCGTGGAGAGACGTCGCTTCAGCCGGTCGACGACCTCGTCGTGGATCGACTCCTGGACGAGGAGCCGGCTGCCGGCGCAGCAGACGTGACCCTGGTTGAAGAAGATGCCGTTCACGATCCCCTCGACCGCCTGGTCGATGGGCGCGTCGTCGAAGACGATGTTCGCCGCCTTGCCGCCGAGCTCCAGGGTCAGCTTCTTGGATGTCCCGGCGACCGAGCGCGCGATCTCCCGGCCGACTGCGGTCGAGCCGGTGAAGGCGACCTTGTTCACGTCGGGGTGCGCGACGAGCTCGCGGCCGGTCTCGCCGGCACCCGTCACGATGTTGACGACACCGGCCGGCAGGCCGGCCTGCTGCACGATCTCCGCGAACAGGAGCGCGGTGAGGGGGGTCGTCTCGGCGGGCTTCAGCACGACCGTGTTCCCGGCCGCGAGTGCCGGGGCGATCTTCCAGGCCAGCATCAGCAGCGGGAAGTTCCACGGGATGACCTGTGCGGCGACGCCGAGGGCGCGGGGCGCGGGGCCGAGGCCCGCGTGCTCGAGCTTGTCCGCCCATCCCGCGTAGTAGAAGAACCACGCCGCGACGAGCGGGATGTCCACATCCCGGCTCTCCTTGATCGGCTTGCCGTTGTCGAGGCTCTCGGCCACGGCCAGCTCGCGGGAGCGCTCCTGGAGGAGGCGGGCGATGCGGAACAGGTACTTGCCGCGGTCGCTGCCGCTCATCCGCGACCAGACGCGATCGTAGGCGCGGCGCGCGGCGGCGACCGCCGCATCCACGTCGGAGGCGTCGGCGGTCGAGATGGTCGCGATCCGCTCCTCCGTGGCCGGCGAGATGGTCTGGAACGGCGTGCCGTGGCCGGCGACGAACTCGCCGTCGATGAACAGGCCGTACTCGTCGCGCAGGTTCAGGATCGACCGCGACTCGGGAGCCGGGGCGTATTCGAGGAAACTCATGTCAGGTCCGCTTTCAGTCGATCGTCACGTAGTCGGCGCCGGAGTAGTGCCCGGTCGCCAGCTTCTGCCGCTGCAGCAGCACGTCGTTGAGGAGGCTGGAGGCGCCGAACCGGAACAGGTGCGGCTGCAGCCAGCGCTCCCCGACCGTCTCGGCCACGGTCACGAGGTACCGGATGG
>JBQCCO010000025.1:0-19280 GCA_051962155.1 Leifsonia sp.
TCGCGCGGGCAGGTTGTATCACCAGGGCGGGTCGCAGCGACCGCCGGCGACGAGCCGAAGTGGAGGTGGAGGCGAGCGCGCTCACAGCACGTTCTCCCTTCTGCGCAGGAAATAGATCACAGGGAAGGCGAGGACCGTCACCATGAGGAAGAGGGAGAGGCTCATCGTCGTCGCCTGGGCGAACAGGCCCTGCCCGAACGTCCGGAAGATGAAGATGTTGAGCAGTTCCGTCGTCCCGCCCGGTCCCCCGGCGGTGGTCGCCTGCACGATGTCGAACCCGTTCATCGAACCCAGCAGCGCAGTGGCCACGTTGAACGTCACAGCGGGCGCAAGGAGCGGGAAGCGGATGCTGCGGAACGTGGTCCACCATCCCGAGCCGTCGAGCCGGGCCGCCTCGAGGATGTCCTCGTTGATCGTTTTCAGGCCCGCGAGGTAGATCAGCATCGAGAGGCCCATCCACTTCCAGGCGTGGATGAGGGCGACGACGACGATGGTCCACGTCGTGCTGCCCAGCCAGGCGATCGCCACATGCTGGCCGGTGAGGAAGCCGAGGATCTGATTCAGCGCGCCCGCCGGCTTCAGCATCGCCTGGAAGATGTAGCCGACGGCGAGCGCCGACATCACGACGGGTACGAAGAACGCGATCCGGGCGAAGCGGTTGACGGCGGTGTCCCGCTCCAGCACGAGAGCGAGGATGAGCCCGAACAGGTTCTGGAAGATCGCCACCAGCACCGCGTACACCAGTGTGATCCGCAGGTCGTTCAGCAGGCTGCCGTTGGTGAAGAGCGCTGCGAAGTTGTCGAAGCCGACGAAGCCGATGTCGCTGTGGAAGCTGGACCAGTTCGTGAAGGCGTAGACGAAGTTGAAGATCGTCGGGACGAAGAAGAAGACGACGAGGACGACGAGCGCCGGCACGAGGAACCAGGCGGGGTGATCCTGACGTCTGCGCCCGCCGGAACGCGGCGGTCGCCGGCGCGCCTGCGCTGCGGCGGTGGGGGCCGGCGGGGCGAGTTGTGCGGTCACGGGGTGCTGCCTTTCTGGGTGTCGCTAGGGGTGCGCCGGGGCGGCTCTCCGAGCCGCCCCGGCGTCCCGGCTAGAAGCCCTTGACTCCTTGGGCCTTCGCCAGCTGAGCGAACTGGTCCTGCGTCGTCTGCGCCACCTGGACCGGGGTCTTGGTGCCCTGGATCATGTCGGCGAGGTTGAGGTACAGGTCCGGGTTCGCGACAGCGAGGGCCTGCATCGAGCCGACCGAGCTGTCGAGGGACGCGGCGACATCCTTGAGCGCCTGCGGCACATCGGACGGCGTGTCGACGCCCTTGATCAGCGAGACCGTCGACTGCGCCTTGACGAAGTCCTTGTAGCCGTCGCCCAGCCAGTAGGAGAGGAACTGGCGCGCGGCCGCCTCGCGCTTGCTGTCGCCGGACTTGAAGGCGACCAGAGCGTTGGACTGGTCGGGGATGTAGGTGCCGACGTTGCCCTTCGGCGAGATCGGGAAGAAGCCGATCTTCTTGTTCAGGTCCGCCGTGTTCGAGGTGGCCTGCAGTTCGCCGAAGAACGAGTTCACCTGCATCGCCATGGCCGCCTTGCCGCCGAGGAGCGCTGTGCCCTGATCGACGAAGGTGGCCGTCTTGATGTCCGAGTTGAACAGTCCCTGCTGGATCAGCTTCTGGTAGTTGTCGATCGCACCCTGGATGGTCGGGTCGGTGAACTTCTCCTGGTTCTTGTTCACCTTGTCCCACAGACCGTCCTTGGCCGCATCGGCGAGCTGCGCCTGCACCCACCACTGGGTCGCCCACTTGTCGCCGCCCATCTCGTAGAACGGGTCGACGCCCTTGGCCTTCAGCTGCTGGGCGAGCTGGATGAACTCGTCCCAGTTCTTCGGCGTCGTGGTGATGCCGTTCGCCGCGAAGACTTCCTTGTTGTAGTACACGCCGATGACTGCCGGCGTGGTGACCAGCGCGGCGTACCGCGTGTCGCCCAGCTTCCCGGTCATGTCGGCCAGGTTGCCGGTGTAGTTCTTCACCCAGGGCGCGCCGTCCAGCGACTGCAGGTTCTGGGTGGCGTTCAGAGCCGTGAGCTCGGACGCGGTCGGCTGCCAGAACGCCAGGTCCGGCTTGTCGCCGGTCGCGACCTTGGTCTGGACGCCCTGCTCGTACGGGTCGGGGATGGTGACGACCTTGACCTTCGCGCCCGTCAGCTTCTCGAAGCCGGAGATGACGCTCGCGGCCGTCTTGTTCGAGTTCTGCGCGGCCCAGATGGTGAGGTTCACCCCGTCGAGCTTCGTGTTCTGGGAGGGCCAGGATGCGCTGCCCGCGCTTCCGCCTCCGGAGCCGGGGTCACTGCACCCCGTGAGGGCGAGCGCGGCGGCTGCCGCGATGGCCGCGATGGTCGCGGCGCCTTTCCAAGCGATCTTCATCGAACTGCTCTCCTTGTGTGACGTAGCGACCGTAGCGCTACTGGGTTCGTGTTGCGGAATGCGATGCGGACGCGACCTTCGTCGCGGCCTCCAGGCGGAGGACTCGCGCGCCGATGACGCCTGTGCGGGCGACGATGCGGAGTTCTCCAGTCCCCGCGTCCCAGTGGGTCTGCCACTCGGGAAGGGATCGCGGGAAGACGGGGGTGACCGCGAGTTCCTGGCCGGCGAACGCCGGGAGGGACAGCACGGTCTCGGGTACTGCGGGGTCGCGGTTCCAGACGGTGACGAGGGCGCCACCGTCCGTCCCCGGTCGTTCCGTCCTCAGGCCGAGCGCGGTCCAGGCGCCGTCCCAGGTGGGGACGCCGAGCGGCCAGAAGGGAGTGGATGCGGCGAGCTCGCCGCGCAGAGCCTTGGCGGCCTCCACGGCCTCCGATACCAGGGCGAGACGTTCGGCATCCATCCGGGCCAGGTGCCCGGAGACGTAGTAGCGGCCGAGCAGCCCGGTCGCCAGGCAGAACGCGACCTCCTCGACGCTCATCTCGGGCTGGGGGTACGCCCAGCTCGCGGCCTGCTCGGGAAGCATCGCGGCCGGCGCGCTGGCGGCGATGGGCGGGTACTTGAGGAAGTCCTGCTGGTCCGAAGTGGACTGCACCTGCAGCCGGGACAGCATCGCGAAGTCGGAGCGCATGGCGCCCGAGGCGCAGTTCTCGATGACAAGGCCCGGGTGCCGGTCGAGGACGCCGTCCAGCCACTCCAGATGCGCCCGGTTGTGGGCGAGCAGGCCGGCGCCCACGCTGTCGGCGTCGCGGTCGGTCCCGGGCCCCGGGTTGATGTTGTAGTCCAGCTTGAAGAACCCGATGCCGAACTCGGTGACCAGCCGGTCGACCACACCGTCGAGGTGCTCGCGCGCCGCGGGGTGGCGCAGATCGAGGTGGTAGCGGTGGTGCTCGACGACCCGCTCGCCCGCCCGCTGCAGGAACGCCTCGTCGGGCAGCTGCGCCGCCATCGGGCTCTTCACCCCGATGACCTCGGGCTCCAGCCAGAGCCCCGGCACCATCCCGGCGTCGTGGATGCGGTCGATCACCTGCGCCAGGCCGCCCGGGAAGCGGGTGGTGCTCGGCATCCACTCGCCGACCGTGTCCCACCAGTCGCCGCTGTCGTCGTACCAGCCGGCGTCGATGCAGAACACCTCGGCGCCCACGGCCGCTGCCGCGTCGATCAGGGGCAGCAGCTTCTCGGTCGTGGGGTCGCCGTTGAGCGTGTTCATGTAATCGTTGAAGACGACGGGCATCGCGGCGTTGTCGGGATGCGGACGGCGCGCGGCCCGCCGGTACCGGGTCAGCTGACCGATCGCGGAGGTCACGTCGGCGGCCAGCGCGATGGCGGCCGGGACCGTCGTGAACGTGTCGCCGGGCCGGAGCTCCTCGCTCCACTGGTGGTCGGTGTCGGTGGGGCCGGAGAGGGCGAGGTAGCCGCTGGCCGTGTCCTCCCCGATCTCCCAGCGCCAGGCGCCGTTGTGCTCGATCTGCCAGGCCCAGGCGGCGCCGAGCCGTGGCGACCGGACGGCCGCGATCGGCAGGTGCTTGCCGGTGGACCAGGTGCCGGAGGAGATGACGCTGAACTCGCCGCGCGGATTGTGGTTGGTCAGGTGCTGCTCGAGGCGCGGGAAGCGGACGCCGCCCAGCGGCTCGTGCATCCACCGGCCCTCGCCGAGCCAGTCGCTCAGAGCGTGGTACACCTCCCACTCGCGGATGTCGCTGCGGCCGTTCCCGCCCAGGTACAGGGCGAGCGACGGGATGCTGCGGAGCACCACAGCCTCCTCGCCGCCGTTGGCGACCGTGACGGTCGAGCGGAGGACGGCGAGTCCGTCCGGGAGCTCCAGGCGCAGTTCGACGCTCAGGCCGCTCGCCGCATGGGCGAGGTGGATGCGCAGTTCGCTCCCGCGGGCACTCGTCGTCTCCTCGTGGCCCGCATAGCGGAGGTCGTGGCCGATCGCGGTGTGCACCAGACGGTCGCTCGCGAGGGAGTGCCCGTGCCGCACGGTGAGGACATCGACCAGCGGGAGCCCGGCCGGCATCTCCAGCCGGAGGCCGGCGCTCTCGACCGCGGCGATACGGGGTGCCGAATCGGCCGACCACTCGAACTCGACGGTCAGCGTACCGGTGCCCCAGCTCAGGCGGTCGGTCATCGGTCTCCTCGTCATTGCGGACTCGTACGGACGGTGCGGCCGACTGGCCGCGTCGACTTATGATAGCGCTATCAGAACGAAATGCAAGCGAAGACTGGTAGCGGTATCAGCTAGGCTCCCATTGAGCAGTTCGCCCTATTGCGCTCTCGCACGGTATCGCTATCATGATAGCGGTTTCAGGATGTGCTCGACCGGCGATTCGGCGGTCGGGACCCGACGCGAACAGGAACCGTCCAACCGATCCGTACGAAGGAGTACCCGCTTGAACGGCACACCCCGCAGGCATCGTCTGCGCAGCATCCTCCCGCCCTCCATCGCTCTCGCCGCCGGCGTCGCCCTCGCAGCCGGCGGCCTCACCCTCCCCGCTTCCGCCGCAGGCGTCGACCACCTCGGTGTCGACTTCTCGCACACGACGGGCACGTTCAGCGGCGGTTCCACCGGAACGCTCTACGGCCTCGGTGACGACGGAGTGCCCACCCAGGCCGTCCTCGACGGCGCGCACCTGACGAACACCTCGCAGAAGCCGCCGCAGGGAGCACAGCATCCCAACGGCGACGCGCTGCAGGTCGAGTCGTCGTTCTTCACCGCCGGAGGCCAGGACCTCTACGTGTACGTGCAGGACATGTACCCGGACTGGCCGTACAACGGAGGCAAGCGCCCGGGCGACGCGAACGGCGACGGCGTCTGGGACTACCTGCCCATCCTGAAGCAGGCGGTCGAAGCGGTCGCGACGACGTCGAAGCATCCCGAGAAGTACGTGTTCATCCCGTTCAACGAACCGGACGGCGGCAACTGGTACCCGAACTGGTCGACGCAGAAGGACCAGTTCCTGGCGGACTGGTCGGCGGCCTACCAGGTCATCCAGGGCGTCTACGCCGAACACGGACTCGGCCACGCGCGCATCGGCGGCCCCGGTGACTCCACCTGGCACGCCGATCGGAGCGCCGACCTCCTGAGCTATGCGAAGGCGCACTCCGAGCTGCCCGACATCTTCATCTGGCACGAGCTCGGCACGAACAACCTGGCCACCTTCCGCGGCCACCACGACGCGTACACGGCCCTGCTCCAGCGGCTCGGCATCGCGCCCATCCCCGTCAACATCACGGAGTTCGGGATGCTGCGCGACATGGGCGTCCCCGGCCAGCTGGTGCAGTGGATCTCCATGTTCGAAAGCGAGAAGGTCGACGCGCAGACCGCGTACTGGAACTACGCCGGCAACCTCTCCGACAACTCCTCCCGCAACAACGGCGCCAACGGCGGCTGGTGGATGTTCAACTGGTACGGCAGCCTCGCGGGTTCGACGACGGCGGAGGTCACTCCCCCGCAGCTGAACGTGCCGGACACCCTCCAGGGCCTCGCCGCTATCGACATGAAGGCCCGCAAGGCCACGGTGCTGTTCGGCGGAGGCAGCTCGGACGTCGCGGTCGACGTGAAGGGCCTGGACGTGTCCACCTTCGGCGAGACGGTGGATGTGCAGGTGCGCGCCGACCGCCTCAACGGAGCCGAGGGCGCGTCGCTGCAGCCGCCGGTGATCCTGTCGACCACCGCGAAGATCGTGAACGGCGCCGTCTCGGTGACCGTGCCGAACAGCGACCGGTACGCCGGATACCAGCTCCAGATCACCCCGCAGCTCACCGACCCGCAGCCCGTGGCGGCGGACCTGGTGAACAGCACGGAGGCCGAGAACGCGACCATCGCGAACGCGACCGTCTACACCCAGGATCCGTCACGGGAGTGGTCGTTCATGGCCTCCGGGGGCAAGGATGTCGGCTCGTTCAACCGCGCCGGTTCCTCCGCGACCTGGAACGTGACCGTGCCGACTACCGGCGACTACCGGCTCTCGATCCTGAGCGGGTCGAACGCGACACCGGGGAAGCACGCGCTCTTCGTCGACGGCTCCTTCGACCAGCTGGTGAAGTACTCGGCGGACCTCAACTGGGGTTACCGCGGAACGGCCGACGTCACCCTCCACCTGAGCGCCGGCACGCACGCGCTATCGCTGCGGGCCAGCAAGGACGGCACCACGCTGCTGCCCGGCGCGGACATCACCCTCGACCGCTTCGACCTCTACGACGTCACCTCGGGCGAGCGCGCGACGTACCCCGCAGTGGATGCGACGCTGGCGGGCGGCGCGACCCTGTCCTGGCAGCAGCCGGCCGCGCGCGGGTATGCGTCCCTCACGGGCGATGCCCGGGCCACGTTCTTCGCCACGACGGCGGAGACCGGGTACTACGACGTGACGACGCACTTCGCCACCACCGGCGACGGAGGCACACCCGCGCTGAGCGCGAACGGGCGCAGCATCCCGCTGCCCGCCGCCACCGGGCCCGGCGTGTACGACGCGACCGTCCGCGTGTTCCTTCCGCAGGGCGTGAACGAGCTCAGTGTGCAGGCGGCGACCGGCAGCATTCTCGTCGGGGACGTCTCGACCCTCCGGGGTGCGGCGCAGAAGGCGGCCGACGCTGATCCATCCCTCGTGTTCCACAGCGAGGCGGAGGCACTGCCCCGGTCGGGCGCTGCCGTCGTCCAGACGGACCCGGCGAACTCGAACGGGTCGGCGGACGCCCAGGGCGTCGTGCGCGACGTCGGCTACCTCGGAAACGGCGCGGCCAACACCCTGACGGTCCCGCGGCCCAGCGGCTTCGCCGCCGGCGAGTACCAGCTGGTGCTCGGCGCATCCAACGCCGACAAGTCCGCCGCGATCAACTACAACCCGCAGGTGATCAGCCGCTTCCTCGACGTGACGGAGACGGGAGGCGCCACAGCGCGGGCGGCGTTCCGCCACAACTACTCGTGGAACAGCTACTGGGACAAGACGATCCCGCTGTCGCTCACCACGGACGGCGGCGCGCTGACCCTCGGCAACCCGACCGCGTACGGTCCCAACCTCGACACGGTCACCCTCGCGAAGTTCGTGGCCACGGCCCCGACCCTCGCGCGCATCCACCCCGGCCTCGGCCAGCAGTAGCCGCCCCGTCCCTCCCGTCCCTCCCGTCCCCTCCCCTCCGTCCTCCTCCCCTCCGCTGCCGCCTCCCGGCTCCGCCTCTCGCCGAGGTGCTCGTTGTTGCACCCGGACACGGCGTGTCGCCTGCAACAACGAGCACTTCGCGGCTGGTTTAGGGCGGGGCGGGAGCCGGGACGACGAAGGGGCCCCCGGGGTGAGCCGGGTGCCCCTTCTGCGCGTGCGGGTTACTGGCCGACCGAGCGGCGCTTGTTGTAGACGTCGAACGCGACGGCGGCGAGCAGCACCAGGCCCTTGATGAGCAGCTGGTAGTCGCTGTCGACACCGAGGATCGACATTCCGTTGTTCAGCACACCGATGATCAGACCACCGATGATGGCGCCGGTGACCGTTCCGATACCGCCGGTGACGGCGGCGCCACCGATGAAGACGGCGGAGATCGCATCCAGCTCGAATCCGGTTCCCGCACTCGGGCTGGCCAGGTTCAATCCCGCCGTGAAGACGAGGCCCGCGATGGCCGACAGAACACCCATGTTGACGAAGAGCAGGAACGTGACGCGCTTCGTCTTGACACCGGACAGCGCAGCCGCGGCCAGGTTGCCGCCGATGGCGTAGATGTGCCGTCCGAACACCGACCGGTTCATGATCGCCGAGTAGCCGATCACGAGCAGCGCCAGGATGATCAGCACGATCGGCGTTCCGTTGTAGCTGGCGAGCAGCACGGTCACGATCAGCACGAGCAGCACGAGGAAGGCCAGCTTGACGATGAACCACCACAGCGGCTCGTCCTCGAGGTCGTACTTGCGGCGCACAGCGCGCTGACGGATCGACGAGGCCAGGATGGCGATGCTCGCCACCAGGCCGAGGATCATCGTGAGCGGCTCGTACCCGGTGTTGCCGAAGGCCGGGAGGAAGCCCGACCCGATCGCACGGAACTCCTTCGGGAAGAACGAGATCTGCTGGTTGCCGAGGGCGATCTGGGCCGCGCCGCGGAACGCCAGCATGCCCGCCAGCGTCACGATGAACGCCGGGATGCCGAAGTACGCGATCCAGAATCCCTGCCAGGCCCCGACCAGCGCGCCGAGCACGAGGCAGAACACGATGGCCAGCGGCCAAGGCAGGTGCCACTGCGAGATCATCACGCCGGACATCGCGCCGATGAAGGCGACGACGCTACCGACCGACAGGTCGATGTGCCCGGCGATGATCACCATCACCATCCCGATCGCGAGGATCAGGATGTAGCTGTTCTGCACGATCAGGTTCGACACGTTGATCGGTGCGAGGGTGATGCCGCCGGTCGCGACCTGGAAGAAGACGACGATGGCGATCAGGGTGATGAACAACCCGATCTGGCGCAGCTGCCCGGTCAGGTAGTTCAGGGCTTTGGTAAGCGGTTTCATGCGTGGTTCTTCTCGCGTTCCTGGGTCATGAATTGCATGAGGTATTCGGCGGTGGCCTTCTCCCGCGGCACATCGGCGGTGATACGGCCCTCGCTCAGGGTGTAGATGCGGTCGCAGATGCCGAGCAACTCGGGCAGCTCGGAGGAGATGACGACGATGCCCTTCCCCTGGTCCGCGAGCCGGTCGATGATCGTGTAGATCTCGTACTTCGCTCCGACGTCGATGCCGCGGGTCGGCTCGTCGAGGATGAGCACCTCGGGGTCGGAGTACATCCACTTCGACAGCACGACCTTCTGCTGGTTTCCGCCGGAGAGCTTGCCGGTGAGCGCCAAGACGTTGGGCGTCTTGATGTTCATCGACTTGCGGTACTCCTCCGCCACCAGCGACTCCCGCTGCTCGTTGACGAACTTGAACCAGTTGACGAGCTTGTCGAGCGCGGCGATCGAGATGTTCCGCTGGATGTTGTCGATCAGGTTCAGGCCGAAGTGCTTGCGGTCCTCCGTGGAGTAGGCGATGCCGTTCTCGATCGCCTTGGCCACGGTGTTCACCGAGATCTGCTGCCCGCGCTTGTAGACGCGGCCGCTGATCCCGACGCCGTAGCTGCGTCCGAAGATGCTCATCGCGAGCTCCGTGCGCCCGGCGCCCATCAGGCCCGCGATCCCGACGATCTCGCCGGCGCGCACGTGGAAGCTGACGTTGTCGACGACCTTGCGGGTGCGGTCGAGCGGGTGATGCACCGTCCAGTCCTCGACGCGGAGGAGCTCGTCGCCGATGTGCGGCACGTGGTCTGGGAAGCGGCTGGCCACATCCCGGCCGACCATCCCCTTGATGATCCGCTCTTCGCTCGTGCCCGCCTGGCCCATCTCGAGCGTCTCGATCGTGTGCCCGTCGCGGATGATCGTCACCCGGTCGGCGATCGCTTTGATCTCGTTGAGCTTGTGGCTGATGATGATCGACGTGATCCCGTGCGCCTGCAGCTGGCGGATCAGTTCGAGGAGGTGGGCGGAGTCGTCGTCGTTGAGGGCGGCCGTGGGCTCGTCCAGGATGAGGATCTTCACCTCCTTGGACAGCGCCTTGGCGATCTCGACGAGCTGCTGCTTGCCGACGCCGATGTCCTTGATCTTGGTGATCGGGTTGTCGTGGAGGCCGACCCGAGCCAGCAGCTTGCCCGCCGCGAGGTTCGTCTCGTTCCAGTCGATGAAGCCGCGCCGCTGGCGCTCGTTGCCGAGATAGATGTTCTCGGCGATCGACAGGTACGGCGACAGCGCAAGCTCCTGGTGGATGATGACGATTCCCGCTGCCTCCGAGTCGTTGATCGACCGGAACTCGACGGGCTCGCCGTTCATGACGATCTCGCCCTCGAACGTGCCGTGCGGGTAGACGCCGGACAGCACCTTCATGAGCGTGGACTTGCCTGCGCCGTTCTCGCCGCAGATCGCGTGGACCGATCCCTCCTCGACACTGATCGAGACGTCCTGCAGCGCCTTGACGCCGGGGAAGGACTTCGAGATGTTCCGCATCTCGAGAATCGTGTTGGACATGGTCTCCCTTAGTTGCAAATGCGATCCGGGCGGGCGGGTGGATGCCCGCCCGCCCGGACTGTCGGGCCGGTACTACTGAAGGTCGGAATCCTTGTAGTAGCCGCTGTCGACCAGGATCTCCTTGTAGTTGTCCTTCGTCACCACGACCGGCTGGAAGAGGTAGCTCGGGACGACCTTGACCTTGTTGTCGTAGCTCTTGGTGTCGTTGACCTCAGGGGTCTTGCCGGTGAGCACGTCGTTGGCCATCTTGGCCGCTTCGTTGGCCAGCTTGCGCGTGTCCTTGTAGATCGTCGAGTACTGCGTGCCGGCGATGATCTGCTTCACGCTGGCGACCTCGGCGTCCTGACCGGTGATGACGGGGAGCTTCTTGCCGCCCGAACCGTAGCCCGCGCCCTCGAGCGCGCTCAGGATGCCGTCGGACAGGCCGTCGTAGGGCGAGAGGACGCCCTGGACGTCAGCGCCGCCCGAGTACGACTTGGCGACGAGGTCCTGCATGCGGGCCTTGGCGGTGGCCGGGTCCCAGCGCAGGATGGCGACCTGGTTGAAGTTGGTCTGGCCGCTCTTGACGACCAGCGTGCCGTCCGCGATGTACGGCTTCAGCGTGTCCATCGCACCGTTGTAGAAGAACGTGGCGTTGTTGTCGTCGGGGCTGCCGGCGAACACCTCGATGTTGAACGGGCCCTTCTGGCCGGTCTTCTTGCCGTCCTTGTCCAGGACACCGAGGCCCGTGAGGAGCGAGTTGGCCTGGTAGACGCCGACCTTGTAGTTGTCGAACGACACGTAGTAGTCGACGTTCTTGTCGCCCGTGAGGAGGCGGTCGTACGAGATGACCTTGATGCCGGCCTTCGCCGCCGCGTCGAGCTGGTCGGTCAGCGACCCGCCGTCGATGGAGGCGATGATCAGGACCTTCGCGCCCTTTGTGATCATCGTGTTGACCTGCTGGACCTGGGTCGGGATGTCGTTGTTGGCGTACTCGAGGTCGACTTTGTAGCCGTCCTTCTCGAGGTCCGACTTGACGGCGTTGCCGTCCGCGATCCAGCGGGCCGACACCTTGGTCGGCATGGCGACGCCCACGAGGGCGCCCTTGTTATCGGTGGTCGAGCCGGAGCCGCTTCCGCGGCCTCCTCCCGAGCAGGCGGCGAGTGCGACCGCGACGCCGAGTGCGGCGGCGGCGAGTGCGACTTTCCTGAACTTCACTGTGATTCCCTTCGGGCGGTGTGACGACCGGTGCGCCCAGTGCGCACGGGTTCGCCGAGCTCGGAACCGGCACGCATGCGGCCGCAGGCATACGAAGGGGCGCAGAGGCGATCGCGGCTGTGCGATCCGGCTGCTGACATCTGCGACTCCCTCGTCGTATGCTGGTCCGTACGCGATATATGTGACCGGTCCCAGAACGGGTTAGACGCTATGACCCAGACCAGGCTCCCGTCAAGTCCTTCGCGAAAAAATATGAGCATGAGACACGAGGCCGTGGCAGCGCCGCCGCTCTCGCCGACGAGACAGGATGCATGAACGACCAGGCACCCGACGAGCAGCGCGCACTCTCCATCCGTGACATCGCCCGGATGGCCGGTGTCTCGCGCCAGACCGTGTCGCGCGTCCTCAACGGCGAGCGCTACATCAAGGCATCGACCGAAGCGCAGGTCAGGAAGGTCATCGAGGAGCACGCCTGGCGCCCGAACAGCGCGGCGCGCGCGCTGGCGACCGCGCGGTCCAAGACCATCGGCCTCCTGGTCTCCTCCCGCTCGCACTACGGCCCGTTCAGCGCCGCCACGGCGATCGGCGAGGCGGCGCGCGCCCGCGGCTACGCCATCCTCTCGGCGACGCTGGCCCGCGAGGACGACGCCGCGATCGCCGAGGCGCTGGACGCGTTCGCCGCGCAGGGAGTGGATGGCGTGGTCGTCATCGCACCGCAGCAGCGGGCGCAGGAGGCCCTCGGTCGCGTCGGCGTCCACGTCCCGTTCGTGAGCCTGCACTGGAAGGACGACAGCGACGGCCGGCTCGTCGCCTTCGACCAGGCCGCGGGTGCGCGTCTCGCGACCCGGCACCTGATCGAGCTCGGCCACACCCGCATCCGCCACCTCGCCGGCCCGCAGGACTGGAACGAGGCGGAGGACAGGATGAACGGCTTCCTCGCCGAGCTGAACGACCACGACCTGCCGGTCACGCCGCCGGTGCTGGGCGACTGGACGGCGGACCTCGGCTACGAGGTCGGCCTGAAGCTGCTCGACCATCCGGACTTCACGGCGGTCTTCGCCTCCAACGACCAGATGGCGCTCGGCCTCATGCACGCGGCCGCGGACCTCGGCATCTCCGTCCCGGGCGACCTGAGCATCGTGGGCTTCGACGACATCCCGGAGGCGAAGCACTTCGCACCGCCGCTCACCACGATCCGGCAGGACTTCTCCTGGCTCGGCACCCGGGCGATCGACGTGCTGGTGTCCCAGCTCGAAGGCGAGCAGGTGGCGAGCCCCACCGAGTACCCGGTGCCGCAGCTGCTGGTGCGGCAGAGCACGGCGCCGCCGCGGCCGGCCGGGCGGTGAGGCGCGCCTCCTCCCCCGCCGATCACGCGACCAGGACGATGGCCTTGCCCGAGAGGGGCCGCTCAGCTGCCTCCGCGTGCAGGGCCGGCAGCTCGGCCAGCGGCACCCGCCGCTGGACCTGGATCCGCAACTCGCCCCGCTCCACCTGGCCGACCAGCTGCGCCAGCTGTGCCGCGTCGCTCCGCACGAACAGGTTCACGCCGCGGACGCCGCGCTCCTCGTCGGTGGGCGCGGGCATCCACGCGATGGTGCTCACGACCACGCCGCCCGGCGCGACCAGCGCCACCTCGGCGGCGAACTCGGCCGGATCGAGCGGGGCGAGGTTCAGCAGCAGATCGACGGGCTCGTGGACCGCATCCACGACGCGCGTCGCGGTGTGGTCGATGACCTCGTCCGCGCCGGCCGCCCGCACCCGGTCCACACTCCGGGGGCTCGCCGTCGCGATGACGTGGGCCCCTGCGTTCTTCGCCAGTTGGATCGCGTAGCCGCCGACCGCTCCGCCGGCCCCGCTGACGAGGACCCGCTGACCGGCGGCGAGATCGCCGAGCTCGAACAATGCCTGCCACGCCGTCAGGCCGACGGACGGAAGGGCCGCCGCATCAGCGAGCGGCAGGGTGGAGGGCGCTGCCGCCAGCACCGCGGCCGGGACCACGACATACTCGGCGGCCGCTCCGGCCGCCGCCATCGGGAGGAAGCCGATGACCGCCTCGCCCTTCTCGAAGCCGTGGACCCCCTCCCCCAGGCGGTCGACCCATCCGGACACATCGACGCCCGGCGTGTGAGGCAACGCCACCGGGAAGGGCTCCTGCAGTCCGCCGCTGCGGATGCCGGCATCCACCGGACTGAACGTGGTCGCCGCCACCCGGATCCGCACCTCGCCCGCTCCCGGCTCCGGGAGCTCCGCGTCTTCGTAGCGGAGCACATCCGCAGCTCCGTACTCGTGGAATCGCACTGCTTTCATGTCCAGCTTCCCTCCTCGTTGTTGCTTCGAATTCGAAGCACAGGAATGACGATAGCAGTGCTTTGAATTCGAAGCAAGTAGAATGAGCGCATGGCCGACATCCCCCACGCGCTCGACCCCATCCAGCTGAGCGCGTACTTCTCCCTGATCGAGGTGAGCAGCCTGCTGCGGCACAGCGTCGAGCAGCAGCTGCGCGACGCCGGCGACCTGAGCTATGTCCAGTT
This sequence comes from Leifsonia sp., assembly GCA_051962155.1. GTDB lineage: Bacteria > Actinomycetota > Actinomycetes > Actinomycetales > Microbacteriaceae > Leifsonia. The sequence continues at coordinate 14,239 of JBQCCO010000025.1, forward strand.
CCAGCTGCTGGCCCGGCTCCGGGATGCGCCGGGTGGCAGTCAGCGGATGACCGAGCTGGCCGACGGCGTCGTCTACAGCCGGAGCGGCCTCACGTACCAGGTGGGCCTGCTCGACACGGCGGGCCTCGTGACGCGCAGCCCCTCGGCGGAGGACGACCGTGGCGTCACCGTCACGATCACCGATTCCGGGCGGGAGGTGCTCGCCCGCGTCTTCCCCGGGCACATCGAGCTCGTCCGCAAGCTGTTCCTGCAGCCGCTCTCGGCGACGGACGTCGAATCGCTGGCGGACATCCTGTCCCGGGTCCGCGACCACATGCGATCCATCCCGCCGCGCTCCGCGGCCCCGCGCCGGCGCCGCTGAGCAGGGGTCCGCAATCCAGCGCCGACGCCGCTGAGCCGCGTGCCGCGACTTTTTTCGCGCGCCCGGCTGCTTCGCAGCGCCGCGAGGGGGGAGGCGGGGTAGCGTTGCCCGGGTGCGAGAGTTCGTTGCGCCACCGACGGCGAATGCAGGAACACCCGCGGCGGCTTCCCACCGCCCGCGAGCGCTGGCGGCAGCCGCTCTGGCGGCGCTCGGCGTCGTCTTCGGAGACATCGGCACCAGCCCCCTCTACGCGCTGAAGACCGTCTTCCTCCTGGACGGCGGCGCGGTGCGCGCCAACGAGGAGGACGTCTTCGGGGTGATCTCCCTGATGTTCTGGAGCATCACGATCATCGTCTCGATCAAATACCTCGGCGTCCTGATGCGCGCGGACAACGACGGCGAGGGCGGCGTGATGGCGCTGGCGGCGCTGGCCCAGCGGCTCTACGCCGGCCGGGCCGGCAAGGCGGGCACCCTGCTGGTGATCGGGATCGTGGGCGTCTCCCTCTTCTATGGGGACTCCATCATCACGCCGGCGATCAGTGTGCTCTCGGCCGTGGAAGGTCTCCGCGTGACCACTCCCGGGATCGCGCACCTGATCATCCCGATCGCAGCGGTCATCCTCATCGTGCTGTTCTTCGTCCAGAAGTACGGCACCGGGCGTGTGGGCGTCCTCTTCGGGCCGGTCATGGTGCTTTGGTTCACGGTGCTCGCCATCGCGGGCCTCGTCGTGGTTGTGCAGTCTCCCGCCGTTTTGCTGGGCCTCTCCCCCAGCTACGCGGTCGTCTTCATGATCGCCCACCCCGCCATCTCCTTCATCGCCCTGGGCGCTGTGGTCCTCGTGATCACCGGCGCCGAGGCCCTCTACGCCGACATGGGGCACTTCGGGCGATCGCCGATCCGGCGGGCCTGGTTCTTCCTCGTCTTCCCGGCGCTCACGCTCAACTACTTGGGGCAGGCGGCGCTCATCCTGCGCGATCCCGCTGCACGGGCCAATCCGTTCTTCCTGCTCATCCCCGACTGGGGACGGCTCCCCATGGTGATCCTCGCCACCGTCGCGACCGTCATCGCCAGCCAGGCCGTGATCTCCGGCGCCTACTCGCTGTCGCGGCAGGCGGTCCAGCTAGGTCTCGTGCCGCCGCTCACCATCCGGCAGACCTCGGAGCGGGAGGGTGGCCAGATCTACCTTCCGGCGATCAACTTCCTGCTCTTCGTCGGAGTCATGGCCGTCATGCTCACCTTCGGATCGTCCGAGCGGCTCTCGACCGCCTACGGCATCTCGGTGACGGGCGCGCTCGTCGTGGACACCCTCCTGCTGCTCCTCGTCGCCCGCCCGCTGTGGAGGTGGGCGCCGTGGAAGATCGTCCTCGCGGCGATCGCCTTCGGCGGGCTCGAGCTCACGTTCCTCGCGGGCAACCTCTCCAAGATCATCAACGGTGGATGGGTCCCCCTCCTGATCGCCGCCGTCGTCATCCTGGTCATGACCACCTGGCGCCGCGGCCGGCAGCTGGTGCAGAGCGACCGGCGGCAGAAGGAGGGCTCGCTCACCGAGTTCATCGAGCACGTCCGGGAGCAGAACCTGCCGCGCGTCCCCGGCATCGCGATCTTCCCGCACCCCAACAAGGACACGACTCCCCTCGCCCTGCGCGCCAACGTCAAGCACAATCACGTGCTCCACGAGCACGTCGTGATCGTGGCGGTGAGCACCGCGCAGGTGCCGCATGTTCCGACGTCGGAGGCCTTCGCCTACGACGACCTCGGGTACGCGGACGACGGGATCGAGTTCCTCAGCATCCGGTTCGGCTTCTCGGACGAGCCGGACATCCCTCGAGCGCTGCGTGCCGCCTGCCGCGCCGGGATACTGCCCCTCGACCCGGCCGGTTTCACGCACGCCTCGTACTTCCTCTCGCGCGGCGCCATCCGGACCACCCGGACGAGGGGGATGGTGCCCTGGCGGCGCTCCCTGTTCGTCGGCCTCGCGCACAATGCGGCGGATCCTGCGGCCCGCTTCCGGCTGCCGGCATTGCGGACCGTGACGATGGGCAGCGACGTCGAGATCTGAGGCGCGACTTCCCGCTAGCGTTGCTCTCGAATCCCCCAACGATCAGGAGCCTTCCGGATGCCCTTCGCCGCCGATCCCACACGCTACGACTCGATGCCGTACCGCCGCGCCGGACGAAGCGGACTGGTGCTGCCGCCGCTGTCGCTGGGCCTCTGGCAGAACTTCGGCGCCACGCGCTCCTTCGAGACGCAGCGTGCGATCGTCCTGCGGGCCTTCGACGCCGGGATCACGCACTTCGACCTGGCGAACAACTACGGGCCGCCGCCCGGGGCCGCCGAGGAGGTCTTCGGCCGCATCCTCGCCACGGATCTGCGGGCGTACCGGGACGAGATCGTCGTCTCCACCAAGGCCGGTTACCTGATGTGGCCCGGTCCGTACGGGGACCACGGCTCCCGCAAGTACCTCCTCTCGTCGCTGGACCAGAGCCTGAAGCGCCTGGGGCTCGACTACGTCGACGTGTTCTACCACCACCGCCCGGACCTGGAGACGCCGCTCGAGGAGTCGATGGGCGCCCTGACGACCGCCGTCGGGCAGGGCAAGGCGCTGTACCCGGCGATCTCGAACTACGACGCCGCGCGCACGACCGCGGCCGCAGAGCTACTGGCCGCGGCGGGCACTCCGCTGCTTCTCCACCAGCCGCGCTACTCCCTGTTCGACCGAACGCCGGAGGCCGACGTGTTCGACGCGGTCAAGCGTGCCGGTGCCGCTGCGATCGTCTTCTCGCCGCTCGCCCAGGGGATGCTGACGGACCGTTACCTCAACGGTGTGCCGGAGGGCTCCCGCGCGGTGACGAGCGCCTTCCTGCACGAATCGGATCTGAGCGAGGATGTGCTCGCCACCGTCCGCTCGCTCAACGACATCGCGGCCGGCCGGGGCCAGTCGCTCGCGCAGCTGGCCCTCCAGTGGGTGCTACGGAACCCGGTCGTCGTCTCCGCGATCATCGGTGCGAGCAGCGTCTCGCAGCTGGAGCAGAACCTCGCCGCGCTCGACGGACCCGAGCTCACCCCGGACGCGCTCGACGCGATCGACGCCGTGCTCGCCGACCGCGCGCGCCCGTAGTCCCCGCCGCTGCGCCTGGCATCGCTCCGTCGATCCACGGGATCGCCGCGGCGCAACATTCGTCACGAATGTTCAGGGCTGAGCCGCGCGCACACCCGCCCGAAACGCGCCTTGACGGGTTCCGGGTGGCGTGTCATACTCGCTTTTACAACGTTGGATTGCATCGTTGTAAACCCGAACCGATCGACGAAGCGGTCGGTCCCATGAGAGGCATTCAATGAAGAAAATGCTTGCGACGCTGGCCGTCGTGGCCGGCGCTTCTCTCGCGCTGGCCGGCTGCTCGAGTTCCCCCAGCTCGAACAGCTCCGGTCCGGTCACCCTGACCTTCTGGCACGGATACACCGAGGCCGACGGCAAGGTGCTCGACAAGATCGTGGAGGACTTCAACAAGTCCCAGAAGAACATCACGATCAAGACCACCACCAAGACGTGGGCGGTCATCGGAGACACCCTCCTCCCCGCGCTCTCCGCCAAGAAGGGCCCGGACATCGTGGCCATGCCGGCCGAGAACCTCCCCGTCTACGCCTCGAAGGGCGCCTTCGCGAAGCTCGACGACTTCTACTCCAGCGACGCCGAGACGAAGGCCTCGATCCGGCCGGCCGCCGTCGACATGGAGAAGATCGAGGGCTCGTACTACGGCGTCCCCACCGGGTTCGTCCCCCTCTCGGTCATCTACAACAAGGCGCTGTTCCAGAAGGCGGGCATCAGCTCCTTCCCCAAGACCTGGGATGAGTGGGTCGCCGACGCGAAGAAGCTGACCGTCGACCAGAACGGCGACGGCACTCCCGAGCAGTACGGCCTCGCGCTGCCCGACCACGCCACCGTCGGCAACGGAGTCTGGGCGAGCCTGTTCTACGGGAACGGCGGCAAGATCGTCGACGGCTCCAAGTCCGCCCTCGACTCGTCGCAGAACACCGAGACGCTCAGTTACTGGGCGAACGCGGTCACGAAGGACAAGATCTCGCCGACCGGACTCGATGGAGTCGCCTCCGACAAGCTGTTCTCGTCGGGCAAGGCTGCCATGGAGATCGGTGGCCCGTGGATGGCGGGCGTCGCGACCGACAACAAGATCGACTACGGCATCGCCGGAATCCCCGCCGGTCCGAAGGGCGCGGCTGCGTCGGCCATCGGCATCTCGGCGGCCGTGACCGCCCAGGCCGACCCGGCTAAGAAGGCTGCGGCGGAGAAGTTCTTCGCGTACTTCTTCACCAAGGATGTCTCCACCAAGTGGTCGCTCGGCTCCGGCTGGCCGCCGCTGCGCACCGACATCCCGTCGTCCGCCGTGTCGTCGAACCCCGTCGTCGCGTCCCTCACGGACCTGGTCGGCGATGCCCGGCCGCTGCTCCCCGGCATCGCGAACAGCACAGATGTGCTCTCCGCGGTCGACGAGGCGACGCAGAAGGCCCTGACGGGAGGCGACCCCGCGTCCCTGCTGAAGTCGGCATCCGACCAGGTGCAGCAGGCCCTCGCCAAGTGATCTCCCGGTGGAGCGCCGCCCAGCCCCCCCACCGCGGGGAACCACCACACCCCAAAAAAAAAATAAAACAAAAAAAATTTAACACA